>NZ_JAUBQQ010000014.1:0-109499 GCF_036701335.1 Microcoleus sp. Pol12B5
TACTTTTGTTACCTCTGTGGAAAAAATCCTGAAAGAATTTGGAGAAAACTATGTAATTAATTTTGTCTAGCTACTTAACAAGTGACTTTTCGCATAGCAATACCCTGTTTTGTGCTGAAGTAGATCTGAAGCTCTACAGGTCACAGGACTCATTTGATAGTCATAACTGTGACGAATTTCATCTCGTACCCACTCAAAGCAAGCCTTAGCTATCGCCGTTGGTGTCTCATATCCCGATGCGATTTGTTTAGCACCTTCCCTAATTTGAGGATGCTGCCAATCAATAACTTCACTCACTTTCAAGTATTCTTCCATGTCAACCGCTAGGAACGCTACAGCCTCAATTGTAAACACCTTACCACCAAATTTCAACTATGTTCGCCACTAACCTTTCCATCCTCTGCACCCTCTGTGCCCTCTGCGGTTTGTTCAATGTTTCCTGCATTAAACTCAATCTTTTTCTGGTGACGTTCCGACGCAGCTTTTTGCAGGATTTTCAACTTTTCTGGATCAGCGTTCGATCGCCAAAACAACTTATGACCCTTAATTTTAACGCAATTTTCCTCCAAACACTTCACCCATTCCCGATGCTTTTTAACTGCGCCACGATCGAGAATCCCTAACTTTTCTTCTTGGCGGCTGAGTTTCGCAAACTTTTCGTAATGCGGATAACTAGCAGTAACAAAAGCTTCTTTCCTAACTAAAATTCGCGGATTGTAGACATCAGAATAGTCTTGATAGCTGACAGAAAGATCGCGCAAATGTATGTGCATAGCCGTGTGGAGGGCTGGATGCGGGTTAGTGTCAAAATCTGGATAAAATAAATAGGAAATCTGAGGTTTGCGAGCGTGAAATTTGATGATTGTAGCGCCGTCAAGTCTGCCAATTGTGCGGTTGGCGCAGCCTTCGTAGAGCCGCAGCAAAGGGTCGAGTTCTTCTAATGCAGAGACGTGAACTGAAAGAGTACCGGGCTGTTTGTAGCCGATCGCACTATCTTCACAGCAATCGGCAACAATATCAGGTTTGCCCAAACTGTATAACATTAAATCTGCCAAAGTGCAAGCTTTTTGATAATTGTCAAACAAACCTTTGATGTCGTTGCGGATTTGAGCCGGGAGTCGGCGCATTGAAGGCCGCTCTCCCAAACCATTGAGAGCGAGATATACTAGCAAATCCTGGCGGCGCTTGTCGGCGATTCTCTCCCAATCATCCGCATCCGTTGCTTGCAAAATCACCCTCCAAGCGCGATTAAAACTGTGAAATTCCCCCTTAATCGCCGATTCTTCCGCTAGTTCGCCTTTAACCGGAAGCCGGCCTCGATCGCTCACAAAAGCCATCAAAGGAGCCAACATTTCCGCATAATCTTCAAAATGCTTAACTTGCGATCGCACCCTGGGAGTCGATAAGTGCGATCGAAACCGAGAAGCGCGAAAACCTTCACCCTCCGCAGCATCCCGAAACACAAAATAAATCCCCAAAGCCACGGGAATCGCATCAACATTCAAAACTTGGTCAATATAAACCTTCAACTCTTCTTGTTCGTAATACTTCTGAAAAGTATTCCGAGAAGTAATCACCCCATCCCCATAAGCAATTTGACCTCGATCGCTATCATCAATCAAAACCTGAGCCGCCACAACTAATAAATTCTTAGTTAATTCCCAAGCATTCAGCAACGCTTCTCGGCGTTCCGCCAAAGATTCAATCACATTAATCACATAACCAATATTCACAATATCAGCACAAATTCGCGGAGTATCCGGCTGATAGTATGGGTCCCAACCAGAAATAGCATAACCCTCTTGTGCAATATATTTAACATCCCCACCGTAACCGCAACCGTAATCAAAAAAAGTCGCCCCGTCCCTCACTAAATCAGCTTCTAAAACCAGACGCAGAGGTTTAGAAAGCGAGTTGCGTACCATTGCAGCTTTGTGTCGCTCGATCTTAGGAATTGATAGCTCACTATTCTCCTGTTTCAAACGCTCGACAACAGTATGATCTTGGATGTCTACACCGCAATATCCCAAATATTTGAGCCAACCCTCGCGAGTGCCGATCACGCTAGTGTTGTCAAGCAGCCCCCACTTTTCCTCGCAGCGAGTCAGCCTTGCAAACTTTTCGTAATTGGGATAATCTGCAGCTACAAAAGTTTCCTTACGGTGCAAAACAGGAGGATTTTCGCTGTTGCTGTAATCGAAATATTTAACTTCCCCTGTTGCTAGATTAATTTGGATGCTGGTTTGCAAAGCAGGATGAGCATCTGTATCGAAATCAGGATAAAAAAGATAAGATATTTTAGGTTGATGGAGCAAAAATTTCACTAAAGTTGCTTCATCAGTATTTTCGAGAGTGTGTCTGGCACAATTTTCGTAGATACCGAGGACAGGGTGGAGTGTCTGCAAAGCCGAAACGTGAACGTAAAAAGCCGTCGGTAATTTTTTTCCCACCTTGCTTTCGCGACAGCAGCGAGCCACTTTTGCTAGGAGATTGTCAACACATAAATTATTGTTTTCATCTTGCAGGTACGGCACAACATTTACAGAATCTTGCTCAGAGATAGCCTCATTTTCATACAATAAAACTTCCCGAGTAAAAACCCTCAAAGGCGTTAGCATTTTTTCATCATTTTTTAATGAATTGCTATTTAAAATAGTGTTTGTACTAGGATCGTAATTCATAGCTAAATTAATTATTATTTTTAATTAACTGCAGAGAACGCAGATAACACGGAGTGAAGAAAGAAAGAAGATTTTCCTAGATTTTTTCTTTTTAGGATTCACACTCCGTATCTTACCGCTCTATTTCTTAGTCTCTTAGAGAGAAACTTCGTTTTTGTAATGGCGATTTTAATTGCCGACTACGAGCAACTATAATCGAGTAATATATTAACCAAACATTCGTGTTTCCACAAATTTTTGAACCCTGGCTAAATGACTCAACAAACTTACTAATATGTTCTCAACCCTCTCAATATTTAACAATTCTACATCTGGTGATTCAGATTGAAAGCTTCGCGCTTGATGCTCCAATTGTGCGGCCAAATCCGACATCAGAGCAACTCCCACATTAGCAGAAGTTCCTTTGAGACGGTGGGCTTGATATTCCACAGCTTGCCAATCTTTAGCTTCTACGGCTATTTTGGCAGCAGCTACATCAGCTTGCGCGCCTGCCACAAAAGCTTGCAAAAGTCGCTCTGGCAATTTAATATTAACTCGTCCGAGTTGCTCCAATCTGCTCTTGTCGAACAGTCCGTCGTAGTCTATATGTTCCCAAGTTTGAGGTGCGATCGCCCTTGGTGTCGGCAGAGCCACAACCTGCGCTTTTTCCATAACTTCTGTATAATTTGTTGCTAATTGAGATTTATTTGCCGAATTTATACTTTTAACTCCATACTTATTGTCACCCTGAACATTTAGGGCTTCATACTTTTTCAGAGCCGCCGCCAAAGCATCTAAATCTACAGGTTTACTGAGATAATCATCCATCCCTGCTGCCAGACACTTTTCTCGTTCCCCCGGCATAGCATGAGCCGTTAAAGCCATCACAAAAGTATGCCGATCTCTTCCTTCAATTTGCCTCAACTTTTGCGCCGTTTTATAACCATCAAGTATCGGCATTTGACAGTCCATCAGCACTAAATCATAGCTTTTTTTTGCCAGCAAATCCAGCGCTTCTTGACCGTTAACCACGCAGTCAGCTTGATAGCCTAAAACTGCCAACTGTTCCACAAGAACTTGTTGATTGATTGGGTGGTCTTCCGCCACCAAAATCCTTAGCGATGACAGCGAATTGGGAGTAACATATTGAGAATTAACTGGTGGCAACTTGTAAGTATTAGCAGCCTCCACTCTCCCAAAATCTCCCGTTCCCTTCACCGGCGCCTGCAAAGCCTCAAGCAGGCGGCTTGGTCGCACCGGCTCGATCAAATATCCGTTAAAACCTCGACTGCAAAGCGATTCAGCCTTCGGCTGTTCCCGCAAAGCAGTCATGGCGATTAACGAGCCAACTGTCGAGGTCGATCGCACTTTCCTAGCAAATTCCTCCGCATCGAACTCCGGCATTTGCAAGTCCACCAGCACCACATCCCAGCTTTTTCGCCCCTCTCCCGAATTCTGAGAAATCCCGCCCTGGGTATTTTTCAACCAACTCCAAGCCTCAGCAGCAGTTTCTGCCTCGTCGCAGCGCGCACCCCAACTTTGAGCGAGCGATCGCACCGCTGCCCTCCTCAAAGCGCTTCCAGAGATTACTAATAACTTCTTGCCCGCAAGTTCGGGATCGTGAGGCTCAACCGGCAACTGTTTTTCCAAAGGTACAGTAAACCAAAAAGTAGCACCGCTGCCTAGCAAACTGCGAACTCCAATCTCCCCTCCCATCATCTCCACTAACTGCTTACAAATAGCCAAACCTAAACCCGTCCCGCCGTAAGGCCTAGTAGGAGAATCGTCTACCTGAGAAAAAGATTGGAACAACTTTGTTTGCCCTTCTGCCGAAATTCCAATGCCAGTATCTCGGACGGAAAATAGCAATCTTGCCCCTTGTCTACCCTCTGCCAGTCGGTTGCCTTGTTTCACCGTTACGTGAACTAAAACTTGACCGCGATCCGTAAACTTTATGGCATTACCCGTCAAATTCAGCAAAACTTGCTTCAATCTGCCCGAGTCACCCACCAACTTTCTCGGCACTGAGCTGTCAACTAAAATATTCAATTCAATACCTTTCTCTTCTGCCAAATGCGCTATAATTTCTATCACAGAGTCAACGCAACTATCCAAATCAAAATTAGCCTTTTCCAGCCGCATTTCTCCCGCTTCAATCTTAGAGAAATCGAGAATATCGTTAATAACATTTAGCAAATGTTCAGCACTGCGGTAAATCGTCTGAGCACAGTCCCGCTGTTTCTGTTCCAGAGGAGCGCGCAGCAGCAATTGAGCCATTGCCAAAACCCCATTCATAGGAGTGCGAATTTCGTGACTCATGTTCGCCAAGAATTGCGACTTCACCCGGCTAGCTTCTAAGGCAGTTTCCCGCGCTTCCACCAACTCATTAATCTTGTCGGCAACCATCACAATTCCCCCTACTTTACCGTCTGGATTGTACCAAGGGTGAGCGGCCCAGCGCAGGTAGATAACAGAGCCGTCTGCTCGTTCCCAAGCATCTTCGCTCACAGAAACTACCTTGCCTTGGAGCACTTCTTGGTACATTACTTTCCAGCGATTCGGCGTATCTGGAAACAATTCGTAATGGCTGAGATTATTTAGGGACGGCAAGCCCAAATTAAATTGACTAACCCATTTTTTAGAGGTAGCCATATAGCGCATTTGTGTATCTAACATCGCCATTGCTACAGGCACGCAAGTAATAATTTGTCTCAGTTGCTGCCGTTCCCTTTCCAGAGCATCTTCCGCCTGTTTCCGCTCAGTAATATCGCTAATCATGCCGGCCATTCGCAGCGGTTTTCCTTGAGAATTGCGCTGAGCTTTTCCCTGAGAAGTGCAGTAGCGGTAAACACCGTTCGAGTGCAGCAGCCTAAATTCTACATTGTAGTCTATTTCTTGTTCCAAGTGAGCGGCGATCGCCGCGACAATTCCCTCCTTGTCATCCGGGTGCAGGCGGTTATATAGAGCTTCCATAGTCCTGCCAAATTGCTTGCGCGACAAACCGATAATTTCCAAAAGGCGATCGTTCCAATAAACCTCATTTTTACTTAAATCCCAATCCCAAATTCCGTCGTTTACTCCCTCTAAAACTAACCTGTATCGTTCTTCACTTTCCTTGAGCTTTTGACTGGTATGAAACGCCTGATATTCGGCACGGTAAACGCGCATTGCATTGGATAAGCTGCGGGATAAACTATCGGGAGAAAGCTTATTTTTAGCGATATAATCTGAAGCTCCTGCCTTCATCAATTCCACAGCAATTTGTTCGTCGCCTTGACCTGTGAGTACAATTAAGGGAACTTTCAGTCCAGCTTCTCGTAGATGTTTTACCAAACTCAGTCCGTCTCCGTCCGGCAATCCGTAGTCGAGGAATACGCAGTCAAATTTGCACTCAAATATTTGATTTAATAGCAGCCCCTGTTCTGTCTCCTCAAGCTCGCTTAAAGGTTGAGATTTATTTTGTTGGGAGAGTTTCGTGGTAGCCTGCGTAGAATTTTTGCTGACCGAGAGTTGGACCAGGGCATCCGCGCAGTCTTCTGCCTCAGTAACTTCTGCCGAAACACCAGCGGACTTGAGCGAGCGTTTGATCGCCATTCGATCTACTGCATCGTCATCAACTATCAGAATCGTGAGAATTTTGTCCATAAAAACCGAATTGTGGATTACTCCGAAAAAGCTGCTGTCGAGAAAAAGGAATTCAAACAACTGCATCGCTGAAAAATCATAAATTCCCATTGAAAAAAAAATATTCAAATTTCCCTATTTTAGGGAATTTCACTCAGCATCCAGTATTTGTTTAGGGTAGCCATCACTTCCACAAAGTTAGAAAAAGTAACAGGTTTAAGAATATAGCCCGCTACATTCAAATTATAAGCTTTTACTTTATCTCTATCTTCATTAGAAGTTGTGAGGACGATTACCGGAATCGACCTCAAACATTCATCTAGTCGCAATTCTTGCAAAAACTCGATCCCGCTCATTCTCGGCATATTCAAGTCCAGCAAAATCAACCGGCGCGCTTTAGGCATGGGAGGATCTATTTTTCCTTCTCCACGTAATATAGCTAGAGCTTCTAATCCATTGGCAGCAATGTAGAGGGGGTTGACGATGTTATTTTTTTTGAAAGCTCGTCGGACGTTCATCACATCAACCTCATCATCTTCTACCAAGAGAATATGAATTTTTTTGTCTTGCATAAATCAGCCATTTTCTAGATGTTTTTTTAAGCGCCCGTCTCGTTTGCGAGGTTTTGTCAGCACGGATCGCGAACCCAGGAGGTTTAATATCTATTGTCCTTTGTGAAGAATCATTTATGCCGGGGTCGATGACAGTATCTACCTGCAGGCGTACTTGCCCGTCATTCGATTTTAGATTTGAGATTTGAGATTTTGGATTGACCCGACGGATAAATGCGGGGGCTTGAGGATTTGAGATTTGAGATTTGGGATTGATTCCACGGATAAATCCGGGAGCTTGTAGCATCAAGAAATTCTTGGTCAGAGCATGAGCGGTGCAGCGGAGATCCAAAAACTCGCCAATAACACCCGATCGAGCTACGGTAAAATCTAAAACTCATCTACCTTATTATCAATCGCCATGTCAGCCGATCGCAAACTCTACGAAGGCAAAGCCAAAATCCTCTACTCCACCGAAGACAGCGAAATTTTGCTGACCCACTTCAAAGACGACGCCACAGCCTTTAACGCCCAGAAACGCGGCAGCATCGTCGGCAAAGGCGAAATCAACTGCGCCGTATCCGCCCACCTGTTTCGGATGCTAGAAGCCAAAGGCATTCCCACCCACTTCATCGACACGCCGGCCCCCAACGAAATGCGAGTCTGTCGCGTCCAAATCTTGCCATTGGAAGTCGTAGTCAGAAACATTGCCGCCGGCAGTCTGTGCAAGCAAACCGGCCTCGCCCTAGGCACAATAGTCAATCCGCCACTGGTCGAGTTTTATTACAAAAACGACGATTTGGGAGATCCGCTACTGACTCGCGACAGGCTGCTGCTAATGCAGCTAGCCACCCCCGAACAAGTAGACCAACTAGAAATCGCCGCCCGCGAAATTAACGAAATACTCAAAGAATTTTTCAGCCAGTGTGGCATCACCCTGGTAGACTTCAAACTAGAATTCGGTATCGACCAACATCAAAATCTGATTCTCGCAGACGAAATCAGTCCCGACACCTGCCGCCTCTGGGACAACGCAGAAACCGACCCCGACGCCCGTGTTATGGACAAAGACCGATTCCGGCGGGACTTGGGATCGGTGGAAACCGCTTACCAGCAAGTTCTCCAACGGGTTCTCGCTCAGAAAGTCTAGAGGCCTTGGTAATGCGCTAGAATTGCACAGTTTGTCACCCTTCTGCTTTCGATGTCAGCAATCAGCGGTCAACAGTCATCAATTAGCGGTCAGCGCGAAATTCCACCGACTTATATAACTAATGACTAATGACTAATGAATAATGACTAATGTGGTGTGTGGATTGCCCAAAAAAGTGAACAAAAATGCGTTTATCTGCTGTATTGGTGGCAGTTTTTACTGCCTCAGCAACATTCGGGTTATCAAATTCTGCTTCCGGCCAAACATCCTACTCTGAATCAGCAGAGGAAGCTTTGGCTGCCGCCCGGCCAGCCCCGTCGATCGAATTACCCGATCGCCCCCTTCCAGAATTAACCCCAAACCCTCCTCAAAACCGCAAAGCCGCTAAAACCAGCAAAGGGGAAGCCCTAAAAATAGCGGAGGCCCCTGCCAGAGGAGGGAACGACCGGGAACCCCCAAACCAAGTCACAGACCCGCCCTCCCCGGTTTCGCCTCCGATCCTTGAACTCAAACCCGAGCTAGCATCCAACCCTTCCCCCGCCTCTAGCAGCCAAAACGCCCTGCCAGAGGCGCAACAGGAAAGCTCGCTCCCCCCATCGGAAGCGGCGGTAATGCCCGCCTGGATCGCAGCAGAGCTAGGGAAACCAGATGAATCCGGGGCGATCGCTCAAAATGCCCAAGTTACCCCCAGACCGGCCCCGACGGGACTACCCGCTAACACCGTTCCCTCATTGCCCCCTGGCCCAGCACCGCAGCCGAGACAAGCCCCCGCACCCGCCGGGGCGGCAGAACCGCAAGTGCTAGTTGCAGAAGTGACAGTCACCGGGGCGACGGAAGACTTGGAAACCGAAATTTACCGAGTCATCAGCACCCAACCAGGACGCACGACCAACCGCAGCCAACTGCAACAAGACATCAACGCCATTTTTGCCACAGGCTTTTTCAGAAACGTGCGGGCAGTACCGGAAGACACCCCGTTGGGGGTCCGGGTGACTTTTATTGTGCAGCCAAATCCGGTGCTGCGGGGAGTGACAATCACCGGTCAGCAAGTGCTGCCCCAAAGCGTAATTGACGAAAGCTTCCGCGATCAATACGGCAAAATTCTCAACCTCCGCCGCTTTGAAGAGGGAGTGAAAAAAATTAATGCGTGGTATCAAGACAATGGCTATGTTTTGGGCCAAATTACTGATGCCCCGCAAGTAGCAGACGACGGCACTGTCACCCTGGTAGTGGCAGAAGGCCAGATCGAATCCGTTGATGTCCGCTTCCTGAACAAGGAGGGAGAGGCAACAGATCCCACGGGTCAGCCCATCGGAGGCAATACCCGTCAGTTTGTCATCACCCGCGAAGTAGAACTCAAGCCCGGAGACATCTTTAACCGTACCAAGGCGGAAAGGGATTTGAGACGGGTGTTTGGTTTGGGAATTTTTGAAGACGTGCGACTTGCCTTGGAACCGGGAACGACTGACCCCCGCAAGGCAAGGGTAATTGTCAACGTCATTGAGAAAAATACCGGTTCTCTGGCGGCGGGTGCGGGTTTGAGTTCCGCGACGGGCTTGTTCGGTACGCTGAGTTACCAGCAGCAAAACTTCAGAGGTAGGAACCAAAAGTTGGGCGCGGAGGTGCAAATCGGGGAACGCCAAAATCTGTTTGACCTGAGTTTTACAGATCCCTGGATTGCGGGCGATCCTTACCGGACTTCTTATACGATTAATGCGTTTAGAAGACGATCGATCAGCGTGATTTTTGACGGCGGCGAACGGGAAGTTAGATTGCCCAACGACGATCGACCCCGCATCAATCGCACCGGGGCCGGTATCAATTTCACCCGTCCCCTGTCGCGCAATCCTTTTGCCGATTCTGAGTGGACAGCTTCAGTCGGCTTGCAGTACCAGCGAGTCTCAATTACCGATCGCAAAGGCAGGCGCGAGTCCGAGGACGAACTTGGCAACCTGTTGAGTTTTAGCGATTCGGGCTCGGATGACTTGACAACTTTGCAAGCAGGTGTTGTGCGCGATCGGCGCAACGACCCCCTCCGCCCCACTAGCGGTTCCCTGCTCAGATTTGGCATGGAACAATCGATTCCTGTAGGTTCCGGCAGCATCCTGTTAAACCGCCTGCGGGCCAGCTACAGCTTGTACCTACCAGTCAAGTACACTAACTTTACCCCCGGCCCTCAAACCCTCGCATTCAGTTTTAGAGGTGGCACCGTATTCGGAGATTTGCCTCCCTACGAAGCCTTTGCCTTGGGCGGCGCCAACTCGGTGCGCGGATACGACGAAGGCGACATGGGAGCCGGCCGCAGCTTCCTAGAAGCCAGCGTTGAGTACCGTTTCCCGATTATTTCGTTTCTCGGCGGAGCGCTATTTTTGGATGCTGGCACTGACTTGGGTACGGGCAAAGATGTCCCAGGCGACCCGGCAGGTATCCGCGAAAAGCCCGGTAGCGGTTACGGTTACGGCCTCGGCGTGCGGATTCAATCTCCTTTAGGGCCGATCCGGATCGATTACGGTATCAACGACACGGGCGACAATCAAATTCACTTTGGGATTGGTGAGCGATTCTAATTAACGAAGAGTCATTAGTCAGCAGTCATTAGTTATTAGTTAGGAGTAATTGCTAATTGCTAATTGCTAATTAGTAAGCTGCGCCTCGGCGCACCCTACGAATCATGTCTAAGGTGCGCGGCCCGGCGCACCCTACGGGTTAACTACTGTGACGCTGTTGCGGCTGTTACAATCGTAGAGAACCTTACCACCAGCCCAATATGACTCCATTTTTTCCGATGCTGTTATTGCAACTTACTCAAATAGCAGAAAGTAGCTCTTGTCGTACTGTCGGACAGCCGGAGTTAATCGCAATTATTGCTCTAATAGGGGGACTTTTAGCCTTTGCTGCTACAGCTAACTTGCCAGCTATTTCAATCGTAGCAGCAAAGGTTCTAGCAGGTCTTGCAATTGGAGCTAGCTTCGAGTCGATAATATTGCCCTTCCAGGCAATTTTAGATATCGCAGCGGTGGTGGCTGTAGTCGAGGGCATTAAGCACATCTTAGGATGTGGTTAAGGAGTTAACTACGGTTAACTTCCTTCTTCCTTTTTCCTTTTTCCAAATGACTATTCACACCATAAAATCTGAATTTGAACTGTCGGGAATCGGTTTGCACAGCGGCGAACAAACTCGCGTCCGAGTTTTGCCTGCGGAGGTTGGGGAAGGCCGCTATTTTGTCAGAATTGACTTGCCTGGTGCTCCGAGAATTCCTGCAAAAATTGAGGCGGTTTGCCAGACTGCACTTTCAACTGAACTGGCAGATATCGATGCTCAAATTCGCACTGTAGAGCATTTATTAGCGGCTTTGGCGGGGATGGGAGCGGATAATGCTCGAATAGAGGTAGATGGGCCGGAAGTGCCGCTGCTGGACGGTTCGGCTCTGGTTTGGGTAGAGGCGATCGCCCATACCGGCTTAGTTCCTCAAGAATCGAAGCAAGACCCCACTTCTTCCTTCGTCCTAGAACAGCCAATTTGGGTGCGTCACGGGGATGCTTTTGCAGCGGCTTTACCGTCAGCGGAAACTCGGTTTAGTTACGGAATTGATTTTGAGGAACAGGCGATCGGCAATCAATGGTACAGTTGGTCGCCAGAAGCAGAAAGTTTTGCTAGCGCGATCGCCCCAGCCCGCACTTTTGGACTTGCTCGCCAAGTTGACCAATTGCGACAAGCAGGTTTGATCAAAGGTGGTACCCTAGAGAACGCCCTAGTTTGCGATCGATCCGGCTGGCTCAACCCGCCTTTGAGATTTGCCAACGAACCAGTGCGCCATAAAATCCTAGACTTAGTAGGCGACCTCAGTCTGCTCGGAACTTGGCCAAAAGCTCACTACTTGGCTTACAAAGCCAGTCACAACCTGCACGTCCAACTCGCCCAAGCCCTGAAATCGGAAGCTCTAGCTACCCTAGATAAAAGTTAGGAAAAAACAAGGTGATATTCTGTTAAGATTGCATCTTCCTTCTGACTTCTGCCTTCTGCAATACCACACTCAAAATTCTTCAAGAAATGTCTACGCTGACTGAAGTTAACACCCTCAATACTGCTAATTCTGAATCCGTCTCCACCAAAAACGGTGAAGATTCTCCAGCGGTTAAATCTACTTTTACTCTCGAAGAAGTTCAGAAATTATTGCCTCATCGCTATCCTTTTGCACTGGTTGACAAGATTGTTGATTACGTGCCGTCCGAGAAGGCTGTAGGAATTAAAAATGTGACTTTTAACGAACCGCATTTTCAAGGGCATTTCCCCGGACGGCCGATTATGCCTGGAGTATTAATTGTCGAAGCGATGGCTCAAGTTGGCGGTATTGTTCTGGCTCAGTTGCCTGACATCAAGCAAGGATTGTGGATGTTTACCGGAATTGATCAAGTCAAGTTCCGTCGTCAGGTTGTACCGGGCGATCAGTTGCTGATGACTGTAGAATTGCTGTGGGTAAAACGCCGCCGCTTTGCAAAAATGCAGGCTCTGGCTGAAGTAGACGGACAAAAAGTTTGTGAAGGGGAATTGACGTTTTCGATGGTAGATTAAATTGGGGAATTGGTAACGGGTAATTGGTAATTTATAACTAAGAACAGCCAACAGACAACAGCCAACAGTCAACAGACAACGGACAACAGCCAACTGACAACTGACAACTGAAAAATGCTTACTTTGATTCACCCAACTGCTGTGATTCATCCCCGCGCTGAACTTCACCCGACTGTAGAAGTGGGAGCTTATGCTGTAATTGGGGAAAGAGTGAAAATCGGGCCGGAGACTAAGATTGGCGCTCATGCAATTATCGACGGGCTAACAGAAATAGGCGCTCGCAATCAAATTTTCCCCGGTGCGGCGATTGGTTTGGAACCTCAAGATTTGAAATACGAGGGTTCTCTGACTAGGGTGAAAATTGGCGACAACAATCTCATTCGGGAATACGTGACAATTAACCGCGCTACTGGAGCCGGAGAAAGCACGACTATTGGCAATCATAATCTATTGATGGCTTATGTTCATGTGGGACACAATTGCGCGATCGCCGATCGAGTAATTATCGCCAATGCTGTAGCCTTAGCCGGACACGTTAAAATCGAGTCTCAAGCCCGCTTGAGCGGTGTTTTGGGGGTTCACCAGTTTGTCCAAATCGGCCGCTTGTCTATGGTGGGCGGCTTGAGCAGGATCGATCGAGATGTACCTCCTTATATGCTAGTCGAGGGAAATCCTTCGAGAGTGCGAGCAATCAACAAAATAGGCCTCGAACGCGCCGGTTTTACCCCAGAAGATTTGCTAGTTTTGAAGAAAACTTTTCGTATTCTCTACCATTCTGGCTACACTCTGAATCAAGCTTTGGAACAGTTGAATTTGTTACCAGAAAACCCCCACCTGCAGCACCTGCAGAGATTTGTGCAGCAGTCTATAACCAAAGGGCGGCGCGGTTTGATTCCTGGCAAAAAGTGAATCAGGTAGAATAAACCTATGAACTAAGCGACTGTTGCCCTATGAATGTATATACTTCAGTCAAATCTACATCCCCTGAAACAGAACCAGATGGCTGCATCAGGTTCTCAGATGTTAGTTGGGAGCAATTTGAAGCGATAGAAGCAGCTTTTAAAGATTTCAGAGGTGTGAAATTTTTCTATCTCGATCGACTACTGCAAATTATGACTGTCTCGCCCGAACACGAAATCATCAAGAAAACTCTCTGTATGCTGCTAGAGGCATATATGAGAGCAAATGGGATTCGATTTTACGGCAAGGGCGCCCCGACTCTGGGTAACAGAGAATTAGGCGGTAGAAAAGAGCCGGATGATTCCTATGATGTAGGAACGCAAAAAATAGTCCCAGATATTGCTATTGAAGTGGTAATTACCAGTGGTGGGATAAATACTCTAGAGTTCTACAAAAGATTGGGCGTTCGGGAAGTCTGGTTTTGGCAAAATAGTCAGTTATCTATCTATTACTTAACAGGTGAAAATTATCAGGAGATGGCCCGGAGTACATTCATTCCCGATCTGGACTTAGAATTACTGCTACGCTGTGCTAATATGCCCGATCAATATGATGCTGTTACCGAGTTATTAGCAAACATCTCACCTGTATAAATTCAAAATATGAAAATTTTTATCAGCACTGGTGAGGTTTCGGGCGATTTGCAAGGAGCTTTGTTAGTTGCAGCCTTAAAACGCTACGCTGTCGCCGCTGGTTTGGAGTTAGAAATAACCGGATTGGGCGGCCCTCGTATGGCGGAAGCGGGTGCTACTATTTTAGGCGATACTTTGGGCATTGGTTCTATGGGCCTTATAGAATCAGTGCCGTACATTTGGCCCACAATCAAAGTTCAGCAAAAAGCTAAACAATATCTCAAAAACTTCCGCCCGGATGCTGTTGTATTGATTGATTATTTGACTCCTAATCTCGGTATTGGCAGCTATATCCGTCGCTGTTTGCCTGATTTGCCCGTGGTTTGGTACATCGCACCTCAAGAATGGGTTTGGTCGATTTCTCCTCGCAATACTGATCTGATTGTCAGTATTTGCGACCAACTTTTGGCAATTTTCCCAGAGGAAGCTAGTTATTATCAAAAAAAAGGAGCCCAAGTGAGTTGGGTCGGTCATCCTTTGGTGGATAGAATGCAATCTGCGCCCAGCCGGGAAGTTGCCCGCAAAACTTTGGGAATTTTGCCGGAACAGGTGTCGATCGCCCTAATTCCCGCTTCCAGACACCAAGAACTCAAGTACCTGATGCCGGTTATATTTGAGGCAGCTCAAATTATTCAAGCTAAATTGCCGGAAGTTCATTTTTGGATTCCGCTTGCTAACAAAGCTTTCCGCAGCAAAATTGAACAGGCGATCGAGAATTACGGTTTGCGGGCTACTTTGTTAGAAAATCAAACTCTGGAAATCTTGGCTGCTGCCGATCTGGCGATCGCTAAATCTGGTACTGTTAATCTGGAGCTAGCTTTGCTCGACGTTCCGCAAGTTGTCGCCTACCGCGTCAGTCCGATTACGGCGATTATTGCTCGCCACGTCCTGAAATTTTCGATTCCTTTTATGTCTCCGCCCAATTTGGTGCAAATGAAGCCGATCGTCCCGGAGTTGCTGCAAGACGAGGCGACTGCGGAAAATATAGTGAACCATGCACTGGAATTGCTGCAAAATGCTGATCGACGCCAGCAAACTTTGGCGGGTTATCGGGAAATGCGCGAAAATCTCGGAGATGTGGGTGTGTGCGATCGGGCTGCTGCGGAAATAATGAAAAATGTCAAATTAAATACAGCTTCTTAAAGCAATTTTGGTATTGAAAGGTTATGTATAAACCTGGTTCCTTTGTGGCTGGCTCGTAGACAAACCCACGATTTATTACCAAAAACGCGGTTGATTTCCTTAATTTCTATTAAAGTAACTTTTTTATTGAAATGTTATGCCAAGCAATCGGAAAAAGCGACCGATCGCTGTTGATTTATTTGCAGGCGCGGGTGGCATGACCCTGGGCTTTGAACAAGCAGGATTTGATGTACTTGCCTCAGTCGAAATTGACCCTATTCACTGCGCCACACACGAGTTTAATTTCCCGCTGTGTTCTATTCTGTGCAAAGATGTCACAGCGCTTACGGGCTCAGAAATTCGGAAAAAATCGGCGATCGGGCGGCGCGAGATAGACGTAGTAATCAGCGGTTCGCCCTGTCAAGGATTCTCCATGATGGGCAAGCGTGATGTGGACGACCCACGAAATTCTTTAATTTTTCACTTTCAGCGTTTAGTTTTGGAGCTAAAACCCAAGTTTTTTGTAATGGAAAATGTGCCGGGAATTGCATCAGGAGAACACAAAGAACTCCTGAATGTTTTAATTAGCTCTTTTATGAAACGTGGCTATAAAGTAGAAGAAAATTATCAAGTTCTCAACGCTGTTAACTATGGAGTGCCGCAAGCTCGCAAACGATTGTTTTTGATTGGGTGCAAAGAAGGTTATGAGCTACCAAAATACCCTCAGCAAACTACGATACTGCCAAAAATTAAAATTCCTAAACGCTATAAAAAAATTAATTTACCTACTGTCCCGACAGTTTGGGATGCGATTGGAGATTTGCCGGAAGTGGAAAAGTACAGCGAGTTGCTGCATCGAGATTGGGTGATGGCGGAGTATGGAAAGTGCAGCACTTATGGGAGTATAATGCGCGGAATTGAGGGTTTGGATGATGATTATTCCTACGATCGCGAATACGATCGACAAATCCTCTCTGGTAGTTTGCGAACTAAACATTCTCAGGAATGTATAGAAAGGTTTCAGGCGGCCAAACACGGCGAAAAAGAGCCGATCAGCCGTTTTTACAAGCTTCACCCTGACGGAGTTTGCAACACACTCAGGGCCGGAACCGACAGGGCGAGGGGGGCTTATACTTCGCCGAGACCGATTCACCCGATCGCCCCTCGGTGCATTACAGTCAGAGAAGCTGCGCGACTGCATTCCTATCCTGACTGGTTTAGATTTCACGTCACCAAATGGCACGGTTTTCGCCAAGTCGGAAATTCTGTACCACCGCTATTGGCGAAAGCTGTCGCAGCGCAAATTATTAGCGCTTTAGGGGTGACAGCCTTTAAGCCCAGTCTCAAACTGACATGGGGAGATGATTCGTTGCTTAAACTCAATTGGTCGGAAGCAGAACAATATTATCTAAAAAGTTAAGAATTAGATTGACAGCGTATATCCAGGGCTACCCCCATTAAGCGCGGGTTTAGCGTCCCCTGTATCAGTGAACACAGTTCGATTACCCGCACGAGATGTCCCCGGTAGTTCAACAAACCGGGAATGTATTCCGGGGCGCTGTGAAGTTTTTTCAAGGTAAAAGTGGGAACTATTTCGACTACTGGGCTGCAATCCAAGGCGTAGCGTCCTATACATAAAATAGCAAAATCAACATCTGGATATCAGAGGAGATTTGAGATTGTGAAAGTCTGCCGGAAAACATTGTGAGAAATTTCACTGAGTTTTGCAACAATTACAAGTCTTTTGGACTTCTAGAGCTATTGTGTAAAAAGTGTATTTTCAGGAGACTCAACTACTATGGGTTGGTTTAAAAGACTGTTCGGACTCGAAAAGCCTGCACCCCAGGCTGAACCGATGGCACAAGTAGTACAGCAAGCAGCACAAGCACAATCCATCGCTCCTGCTAAAGTCGGCCCAGACGGAAATTTTGACGAAAGCGGCTTAGCGAAGCGGGTTGCTTTAGCTTTTGACGCCGATGCAGAAGTTGCTGATATCGAGACTGTTTATGTAGCTCAGCTCAGCAGCACCGTTGTTCTCAAAGGTCAAGTTCCTAGTCAGGCAATTCTCGACAAGTTGGTGGCGATCGCCTCTGCTGAAGAAGGTGCCACAAACGTGCAAACCGATCAGGTGACAGTCGGCTAGTTCTTGGGAACCGAAGCAGTCTCGCTCCGGGTGCTGCTCAAATTAGCCAAAAACTCGATTAAACCCGCTGCGGCGGGTTTTTTGTTGCCGTCACCCCCTCAAAATATTAATTATTGTAAATAAAACCGATTTATCTCAAAAAACAGTATAATTGAATACAGAAACTAAAAAAGTTTTAGCAAAGAAAACCAACCCTGACCTGACTGCCCTTTTTATCTCCATAAATATAAGGATCAAAAAATATGAAACTGACTTATCGCGGTTCAAACTACGAGTACGACATTCCGACAGTTGATATGGTGGAAGGCGAAGTCGCGGGCAAATACCGGGGGCAAAACTGGAACTATCGGTATCCGAGACACATTCCCAACCCCAGAAAATACGGCGGCCCAAACTATACCAAAAAGCGAGATGCTCAAGCTGGCGATGTCGCAGCAGCTAGCGCCTCAGCGAGGGTGGATTATTACCCAACAGTTGTGGAAGTGGCGCAAGTCCACCAAGCCAATATTTGCAATATTCTCGATCGTAGAAAGGAAGCAGCCAAGGCCAAGGGCGATGAAACACTGCTGCGCTTGCTAGAAATTGAGTCGAGACAAATGGTGTGTTAGAGAAAAGCTTCAGAAAACAAAGCGTTTGTCAAGAGGGGGGAAATCGAGTTAAGCTCAATTTCCCCCTTCTTCCCATAAAGCACTTTCCAGGTAAGTGAAGTACAAATAAACCAGTTTCTGTCAACCCTTGACACAAACCACCTGCTTCAAAGTCGTCACAACTTCCACCAAATCCGACTGCTGACTCATCACCTCATCAATCGGCTTATAAGCCCCTGGAATTTCATCTAAAAATTGCTCATCTTTCCGGCACTCAACCCCCTCAGTCTGCCGCACCAAATCATCGAGAGTGAATACATTCTTCGCTTGAGTGCGAGACATCAAGCGCCCCGCACCGTGACTGCAACTACAGTAACTTTCAGCATTTCCCTTCCCTTTAACAATGAAAGATTTCGCCCCCATCGAACCCGGAATAATCCCGTAATCCTCTACATCCGCGCGTACAGCACCCTTGCGAGTCACATACACATCTTCGCCAAAATGCACCTCTTTTTCCGCGTAATTGTGGTGGCAATTCACCTCTAATAACGGCTTAACAGATTTGCCTCCCGCGACGTGCTTTTCCACAATTCGCTTAAACCGATTCATCATTACATCGCGATTAAAACGAGCATAATCTTGCGCCCATTGCAAATCGTGCCAGTAAGCCGCAAACTCCGGCGTGCCCGCTACAAAATAAGCCAAATCTTTGTCAGCCAGATTAATTTCTGCCAGTTTAGCTAAATCTTTAGCAGTCTCGATATGCTGCTGTGCGAGCAAATTTCCAATGCCGCGAGAACCGGAATGCAGCATCAGCCAAACAAAGTTTTCAGTATCAACGCAAACCTCAATAAAATGATTGCCGCCGCCGAGGGAACCCATTTGTTTTAAGGCTTTATTGTCTTGGTGCTGCACGCCTTGATGAAGTTCTTTAAATTCGCCCCATTTTTGCCAGTTAGTGACTGTTTTTTCTACTTCTTTATTTTCCGCAAATCCCACGGGAATGGCGGCTTCGATATCGAGGCGAATTTGTTTGAGTTTACCTTCTAATTTGTGAGCCTTGAATGGCATTTTAATGGCAGCCATCCCGCAACCAATATCAACTCCGACAGCAGCCGGAATAATCGCTTCTTTTGTGGCAATTACTGAACCGACTAAAGCGCCTTTTCCTAAATGTACGTCGGGCATTAGTGCGACGTGTTTGAATACAAAGGGCAAGGATGCTACGTTTGCGGTCATCTTAGTTTCTTTTTCACCTAGGGCGTGATTCGCCCAAGATAATACTGGTTTTGGGGCTGATATGTCTAATTTTTCGTAGGGCATTTTTGTTTAAGTCGGTTTGGCCAGTTTGTTATGTAGTATTTACTGTAGTAAAAAAAGTTTCTGCTGTCAAACACACCTTACTGACTAATTCTAGGTGTCTCAACAGAAGATTAAATGCAGTATCGGTATTGTTTGTGAACTCTGCAGTCCGACAGGGGTTGAAAACCCCTGCCTCATAGCAAAAGTCCTCTCCAAGAGGACTAAAATCGATCGCACTTTCCGTTGCTGTGTGGAACAGGCATCCTGCCTGTTATCGCTCATATTTTGTACAGTCGGCTAAAAGTCAAATCTTGCACCCTTTTCAATCAGCCCTTTATGGGCGGGCAGGATGCCCACCCCACAAGAAAACTCATTCTTTGTGGCACAGGCATCTTGCCTGTTCTTAAAAATGGTGCAAGAGATCAGGATTTTACAAATTCGTAGTCTTTCTCCCCGCCTTCTGCAAGGGAATAGCCACCGCCTGCGGTTTCTTATTCCCTGCAAACATCCCGAAGAAATCGTGCAGCAAAATGTAAAAACACGGAATAATAAACAGCGTCAGCAGCGTCGCCAGCGACAAACCGGAAAACACCACCACACCCAAAGGTTGCAAGAATTCCGAACCGTCTCCAATGCCCAAAGCTAGGGGGAATAAACCTAAAACTGTGGTAATAGTTGTCATCAAAATCGGACGCAATCGCTGAGGTGCCGCCCTGAGAATTGCTGTGGTGCGATCGACCTTTTCATCTTCCAGAATTTGGTTCGCCAACTCCACCATAATAATCGCATTATTTACCACAATTCCCACCAGCAAAATCGCCCCCACAATCACCGTTGCGCCGATCGCAGTTTTAGTCGCATACAGCCCAAAAATCCCCCCAGCCAAAGCCAGCGGCACCGTTAACATAATCACCAGCGGATCGACAAGCGAATTGTACTGCACCGCCATCACCACAAATACCAAAAACGCCGCCAAAGAACCCAAAACAATCAGCGAACTTTGCAATTCCCGGTTAGTTTCCGCCGCCGAACTAGGTATCACTCGCACTCCTGGTGGCAATTTGATTTCCGACAAAACTGCATCCACTTGTTTCAAAGCATCGCCCAAACTCGCGCCCTTATTAATATTCCCAGCAATCATGAAAACTTGGCGCTGGTTAAGCCTTTGAATTTCCCCAGGCGCTTTTCCCAGTTCAATATTCGCCACATCGCTCAAGCGAATAATGCTGTTATCCCTAGCAGTTAAAGGGATAAATTTTAGTGCGGAAATCGATTGAACCGAAGCGCGATCGAACTGTACCCGCACATCAACCAAACGGTTTCCCCGCTGCAATTGCGTAGGAACAGAACCTTGAATTGCTGTCTGAATCGCCTCTCCAATTTGCCTCGCATTCAACCCATAGATTTCCGCTTGTTCCCAGTTGGGGCGAATCTGCACTTCCGGCTGCTGCGGGTCTGCATCCGGGCGAAAAGTAGCTAAATTTACCTTCTGATCCAAAGTTGCCAATATCTCGCGGCCTGCTTGCTGCAATATTTGTTCGTTTTCGCCCTGAAGCAGGACATCAATTTCAGCGCCGCGCACAGGCGAATTAGTTAAAACCAAACCCCGCACATTTTCTGGATTCAGACGCAAACGAGTATTTTTGGGCAAATCAATTTTTTTATTCAATTCTTGCGTAACTCGCTGCACAAAATTTAATGTATTGGTGCCAGGTTTCAGTGTAATATTGCAGCCGCCGCGCAGCACATTCTCAACCGTATTGTTGCCGAACAACAGCCCGCCCACTGTCGTCAAAGTGTATTGAGTTTCTGGTTGGCTGAGGATAATTTTATCAGCTTCGGCCATGATTCTTTGGTTGGTTGCCAAATTTGTGCCTGCAGGAAACAAAGCGAACAATCTCGCTTGACCAGTATTAATTCTCGGCAATATTTCCTGGGGGATTTTGCCAGCCATCAGCCAACTGCCACCGCCCAATCCAATAATCGCTACTGCAATGATAATCAACCGCCACCGCACTATGCCCGATAAAAATTTACCGTAACCGGCGGTAGCATTGGTAAAAGCTCGATCGAATGCGCGCAGCGGCCAAAAGTTGCTCAAACCGCTGGATACCCGCAGCGCTAGCAGTCGAGAAGCCATCATCGGTACCACTGTCAATCCGACAATCAGAGAGGCGGCGACGGAAAAGCTGATCGTGAGGATTAATTCGTTGAAAAGTAAGGAAACTAAGCCGCCTATTAGCAAAAATGGTAGTACGGCAACTAAGTTAGTGATGGTGGAAGCAAATAAAGCTGATTCTAATTCTTGGCTGCTTTTTTCTGCTTGCTGCATCAACTGCTTGTTACTGAAGCGCTGACCGTTGGCACTTTTTTTATTGCTGGTTCCTTCGACAATATTCTCCAGCATCACGATCGAGTTATCGACCACAATTCCCACACCCAGCGCCAAACCGCCCAAACTGAAAACGTTCAGAGATAGGCCAAAAACTCCCATCAGAATAATCGCCATTAAAGTTGCGAGGGGAATTGCCAGGACAATAATCAAAGTTTGGCGCAGGGAAGCGAGGAACAGCAAAACTGCTGCCCCCGCTAAAACAGCCCCGGTTAAACCAGAAAATAGGACGTTGCTAATAGAATCGCGGATGAACTTAGACTCGTCGAAGGTATTGACGATAGTCGTGCCTTCGGGAATTGCCCCGGATGCTTTTAATTCTTCTAGCCGCTTTTTGATGCCGTCTACAACTGAGATTGTATTGGCGTCCGGCTGCTTTTGAATGCTAATTTTTACGGCTGCTTTCTGATTTAGAAATACTTTAACTCGCTCTTCTTCTGTACCGTCAATTACCTGAGCAAAATCGCGCAAAAACACTCGTTTTGGCGGATTGGAACCCGATGCTTGAAAAGAAATTGCCTGAATTTCTTTGGCGTTCTTAAATCGCCCGACGGTACGGGTTAAGGGTTCGGCTGCTTCCTGCCGCAGTCGCCCGCCGGAAGTGTCGAGGTTGCGGGATTCGAGGGCGGATAAAACCTCGGAAATACTAACGCCTAAAGATTGCAAGCGATTTAAGTCAATATTTACTTGAATTTCTTCTTGCACGCCACCGGCAACGTCAACTGCTGCTATTCCTGGAATTACGTTTAATTCTCTGGATAATTCTTCGTCGGCAAATACGCGCAAATCAACTCCTTGCAAGGAGTTGGAAGTGAGGGCAAATTCGTAAATCGGCTGCTGGGAAGGGTCAACTTTGAAGAGAGTGGGCGATTCAACTGTATCGGGAAGTCGGTTGCGGATGCGGTTGACAGCGGCGGTGGCGTCGTTGAGGGCCTGGTCGATGTTGCCCCCGGGTTTGAAGAATAAATCGACGCTGACTTGTCCTTCGCGAGTCCGCGAGAAAACTTGCATGACGCCTTCAGTGGCGGAAAGTCCTTGTTCGAGGGGGCGGGTAACTTCGTCTATTGCTACTTCTGGGGAGACTCCGGGGGCGTTTAAGCGCACGCCGATGCGGGGATAGGTGATGGATGGTAGCAAGTCAACGGGCAGTTGGGTGATGTAGAAAAAGCCCACGATTATAATAGCAAGTGTCAGCATGAGGGTGCCAATATGGCGACGGATGGCGGTCGCGCTAATGCTGAATCCGGGTTTGTCGGGGGTCATTTGATTTTAGATTTTAGATTTTTGAATTGAAAAGTTTACCCAGTCAGCCAGCCTGCAAAGGAATGAATCGCGGGGCTGGCGACCAAATTGTTTTCGCTCAGGCTTTATTTTGTATAGGCAGTGAGAGAATATTTACGCTCTGCACCTGACAAGTAGTATAATAAATTTTAATAAATTGTCAAAAATGTTTTTTTGAATATTCCTTTAGAGGTAGTTGATCGCCCAAAATACAGATTGGCAGAAATTGCGAGGGAATTTTGAATCTCTATAAGTTATCGCCATCAGGAACAGGCATCTTGCCTGTTCCACAACAAATAAACTTTCTTGTGGAACAGGCATCTTGCCTGTTCCTAAAGTATTCTTCCCTTTTCTCTCTTGCTTCTTCCTTCTTCCGACTTCCATCGAACTGACATCCGTTACATCCGTTACATTCGTGGAGCGAATCCGTTGCCGAACTTGCTTCTTTTACTGTACTTGAGAGCCGTGGACGCGGGGGTCGGAGCTACTTGTTTTCACAGGCCCTGTGGGGGGAGTAAAATTAGAAACTTGACCGCCAGCTTGGGCGTGTGGCAGAGGTTTTCCTGCAATTAAAGCTTCTAAGTTAGCTTCCATAATACTGCGCGGCATTTCGCCCATCGTTTCAGCAACGGCGCTGCCTTTATCGTTCAAGTAGACAAAGTGCGGAATGCCGTCTACTCGATATTTGGTGATTTCTGGCAGCCATTTGTCATTGTCTACATTCAGCATCACAAAATTTAGCGGTTCGGCGTATTTCTGTTTAATTTCGCTCAAATCGTTAGCCATTGCCTGACAGCTACCGCACCAATTAGCATAAAATTCCATGAGTGTCGGTTTCCCATTTACCAAAGCTGTTTCTAATGGCGTTGAAGCTTTTGCCATGTCGGTGAGACTGCTTGACGGCGTTTGGGTTTGCAGCCCGAAGAAGATGGATATTGAAAGGGCGATCGCTGTTAACACGATCAATAAGTTTCTGATGCGCGTGGCGAATTTTGTTTCGGGATTTTTGGCGACGGGGGCGACCGTTGGCTTGGGCGAATTATGGGTCATAAAATAAATTGCGCTTTGATTTCTATGTTTTTATTTTAAATAATAGATTCAGATTATAGCACATTTTGAGGTAATCAGACCCATTTCATAAAAATTTGTGCTAAGGGCAGTAATTAGATTAAGTGCGCTAAAACAGAAGATAACAAAGATTGTTTGTAAATTACCGAGGACTTGCAGGGTGAAAAAACGGGTAACACTGACGTTTCCCCAACGATCGATCCAAATGCCTGTCACCTATCGACTGGCAAAGGATTTTAATGTTGCAGCCAACATTATCCGTGCTCAGGTAGCTCCGAATCAAGTGGGCAAACTGGTGCTAGAGTTATCAGGGGACATCGACCAACTAGAAGCGGCGATCGACTGGATGCGATCGCAAAATATCGGCGTTTCCCTAGCCAGTCGGGAAATACTCATAGACGAAGATATCTGCGTTCACTGCGGTTTGTGTACGGGAGTTTGCCCGACGGAAGCCTTGACCCTTGACCCAGAAAGCTTTAAACTAAGTTTTGCTCGATCGCGGTGTATCGTTTGCGAGCAGTGCATCCCTACTTGTCCGGTGCAAGCTATTTCTACTAACCTCTAGAAACTGTACACACTCATCGGAAGCATCATCTTTTTTCCCTGGTTCTCCTAATTGTGCCATTGGATGAAAAAAAACTCTTGGGTTTCCCTAACTCTACTTTTTGTTACTTATTTCACTTTTGGCTGGAAATTATCGGAGTTTGATGTTCCCCCGCACCTGACTTGGTTTCTAGCCATAGCTTCAATTCTAGTGTTGGCCACCGCCTTGTCGTTCCCGCTGAGAGACATAAAAGCCTTAATTTTTCGGTGGTTTTCGAGTGATATTGGTGCTTTTCTTTCTATTATTGTAGGAGCTTTTGTGGCAGTGGTAGTTTTTGCCTGGATGCACCTTTTTGCTACTTGTTTACTCTTGATTTCAGCCGGAGCTTTGGCAAGACTCGATATTCAAATGTCTGGTTGGAAGAATTGGCGGGCTTTTGCGGTATTAGCTACCATTTCTTTAACAGGCGTGGGGCTGGGTGGAGCGATCGAGTTTTGGTTAAAAACAGGCAGGCTCGTATTCTCTTAATTGAGAACGGGAAATTCACCCAACCAAATTCTATAACTCGCAACTGATATGTAACCGACAACTATCAGATCGCCCATCAATAAATACAGCTTATTTTTTTTCAATCCCCCACCCGGATTAATTCCCCGTTCCGCGCCGTAATCATAGCAGTTTTCAACCCTGGTGAGGTACAGCATCTCAATTGCCGATTCCCCGTTGGGGGTTACTAATTCCCAATTACTAATTACCAATTACTAATTACCGACAAACCGGGAGTGGAACTGAAAACCCCTAGGGTTGTATTGAAGTGTAGCCGACTTGTGCTCAAAATGTTATTGCCAAGATCCCGGAAGTCCCGCAGTCAAAAACTTATGGCAATAAAAAAGCAGCTTTCGGGAGCTGCTAGTCAGAATGCATGAGGTATTGTTTTTAGAATAGGACAGGTTGAATTCGATCAGTGCTAGGTTACATTTTTTGATACGGGAGAGTTGATGAGTGAATGGACGATCGTAAAATCGTCACATAGCAGAGTATCATTGATGCTAAATTTCCCGACAATCAAATTAGCGTTTAACTGTCCTTGCGCCCTACAGCCCTTCAGCGGTGGGGCCATTTTATTTTTAGGGATAACTCAATAGCCGGCTTTAACGAATCAGATGAGTCTGCCATTAGTTTTTGTATAAAATCTCCGCCTCACCACATCCTCATACTGATAAAAGTTACGCATCACATCCAGTCAAACCCGGTAGATTGCAAAATATGGGGTGGTTAAACGGACACACTCAGACAAAAACCAGTATTTTCACCCAAGTCATACCATTTTAGATTTTAGATTTTAGATTTTAGATTTTGGGAATGAGTCATGAAGCTTGTGGTTTAGAGTTTGCGTAGGGTTGCATTATTTTTTTGAACTGGTATCAAAAGTCCTCACAAACCTGTTATTGTCTGAGAAACTCGGTTTCTGAATGTATCAATTGAGATCAGGCCCGGTTTCTGGTTTGATAACTTTTTGGATTTCCTCGATCGCCCTATTCGCCACTGTTTCAGGCCTTTCACCCACACCAGCATAGACTCGGACATCTGCTTGAGTGTAGAAACGCTCTCGCTCTTTAAAAAGGCTTTGCAGCTTAGATTTGATCTCGCCCTCCTGCAGTAGGGGTCGAGCGGTGTCCGAACGCAGTCGATCGTACAGTTGATCTACAGGCACATCCAGCCAAACCACTACACCATAGTGCAAGTAACCCCAATTTCTCGATCGCGTCACAATGCCGCCGCCCGTAGCCACGACCGAATTTTGATACGCAGACAACTCACCGAGGACTTTAGTTTCTAGTTCCCGAAAAGCCTCTTCCCCTTCTCGATCGAAAATCTCAGCAATTGACTGATTAGCAACTCGAACAATTAGTTCATCAGTATCAAAAAAACGGTATTTTAATTTTCTTGCCAAAATCCGCCCCACCGTTGTTTTTCCCGCACCCATCATCCCGACAAGATAGATATTTACTCCCCTCAACCCATCCACTGCCAAATCCTCCGATATTTTTCTATTTTTTCAGGTTAATCGAGCCGCCACTGGGGCTATCCTCGTCATCAAACTCATCACCCTCATCCAATCCCCAATCATCCTCTGCTTCTGCCAGAGGATTTATTGGTGCTTCCTCAGCGGGTTTAGGAATCTCGCCTCCCGGAGGAATCAGCACTCGATACTCCGCATCGTATACAGCCTCAGTTTGCCCCACCCCAGACTGGCTCGGATCTCGATAGCCGTAAGAATAGACTGAGCCAGCCCAAGACTTGCTTTTCGGTTCCTGCTGAGCTTCGTAAGCCCTTGGATTTGCCGCTGGAACATCATTTACCTGCGGTTGATCGGAAAAATCGCGATCGTCCCCCCAATCGTCATCGCCCCCTTGAGAGCCGGATTTTGAGCCATCTGAGACCCAATCGTCCTCATCGTCTGCCGCTGCATAAGTCCCCGGTTGAGCGTAATTCTTCGCCCCATCCGGGTTCGGAGTTTCTTGCAGGAAAGTCCGGGAACTGTAACCGGCCGGCGTACCGCCCTCAGTTCGGTAGGAAGCAGCAGCCTGAGTTTGGCTGTTTTCCCTATTCAGATCCGGGTCAATTTCCAGCTTTCTAGGAGGGGGAGGCGGCGTGTAAGGCGTTCTCATGTCCTCTGGGAAAGTATCGGGACGGCTGCGACTGTCGCGGCTGGTGCGGTCTCGCCTTGGAGATAGATAATTTGAAAAAGCGAGCAAACCAGAAATCAATAAAGACGTGATAGCTCCCACCGCCATACTCAGCAGAATCCAGATAGATAAAGGCAAAGCAGGCGATCGAACTCCCAAAAACACCAGCGATAAGGCCGGCTCCACATTTTGCAGGGCAAAAATAGTTAGCCCCACCACAATTACTAGCAAAAATACAGGTCGCATATTAAAAATATTGGTAATTGGTAATTGGTAATTGGTAATTGCTAATTAAAACTAACAAATCATCAATAACAAATAACAAACTGTCAACTGTCAACTGTCAACTAACTCCCTTCTTCTTCTTTCCAGCGTTTGAGAGGAACGCAATCAATCCCCAACTGGTCTAAAGCGCGAGCTACCACAAAGTCTACCAAATCTTCAATAGTTTGCGGATTGTGATACCAAGCAGGAATCGCTGGTACAATTCTAGCTCCAGCTTCCGCCAAGGTAGTCAAATTCCGCAGGTGAATCAAGCTAAAAGGCGTTTCCCGAGGCACGAGTACCAATTTTCGCCCTTCCTTGAGCTGAACGTCGGCCGCCCTTTCGAGCAAATCCGAACTCAAGCCAGCCGCCAACTTGCCTAGTGTACTCATGCTACAGGGAATAATCATCATCCCTTGGGTACGAAAGGAGCCACTAGCAATATTAGCACCGACATCTTGCCAGGGATGGCATCGGAGTTTACCCATTGTGGGTACTCCTGCTTGTTCCCGCCAGAATTCCTCTTGTAGCGTCGGTTCGGCGGGCATTCGGGTGTTCTGTTCGCTTTGCCAAACCATGTAAGTAGATTTCGATGCTACCAGTTCGATCGCGCGATCGGCCTCCAACAAATATTTTAAAGTTCGCACCGCATAAATCAGTCCCGATGCACCGGTAACTCCTACAATTAGGGGGTAGTTATTCGTCATTAGTTATTTGTTAGTTTACGGTTGACTGTTGTTAGTAATTAGTTGTTATATCAAATGGGTTAGCATCGAATTATTGATATATCTCTTCTCTACCTCTACGTAAATCAGCGTCAATCCCTTGTCATCTGAAGTTAATACCTTCTCTTTTTTTAACCGCAGATACAGGCAGATTAACACAGATTAACACAGATTAATTATATAAATTCCGGTTACACCGTCCGTGATTGTTGAGTTTTTACTGGATTTGACGCCCGACAATGCTATCGGATTTAATATGAGTCATTGATTTTTTTTTGATGAGTGGTGAGTATAGTTTGTCGCCCACTTCTAAATACTTAGTTCCCAGACAATGACAACTAAGTATTTAGAAAAGTTAACAGTCAACAGTCAACAGTCAACAGTCAACAAATTATTCATCATCATCAAAAGCTTGACTGCCGCCGCCAACTGCAACTAAATCAATTTGCTGGCGGTAGTAATCCACACTCTTGACTTGGACTTCCACCCGATCGCCCAAACGGTATTGATTGCGGTTTTTGCGACCCACCAGAGTTTGCTGGCGCGATCGATATTCGTACCAGTCATCCTTCAGCGAAGAAACGTGCACCAGTCCTTCAACTCGCAGAATATCGCTCTCCGGCGGCCGCACCTCTATTTCCACAAAGAAACCGTAAGACTGCACACCTGTAATCAAACCCTGGAAAGTTTGGCCGGTGCGTTCTTTCATCAATCCCGTTTTCTTCAATCCCTGCAAATCGCTTTCAGCATCCTCAGCAACCCTTTCGCGTTCCGTCAGGTGTACCACGGCCGATGCAAACTCTGTCTCAAATTCGTGGTGCAAATCTGGGGGGAGAACATTCCAAGTAATTTGACCGTGACAGGAAGAATGGTGCAAGTCAACTTTTTCCTTAGCCCGTGTTGTGCGGCTGCTGCGGCCTTGCTCGAACACCGCTTGCAACACCCGCAGTACCAGCAAATCGGCATAGCGCGAAAGCGGCGAAGTGCAGCGCGTGTAACCCTCTGACAGCCCCAAACCGAAGTGTGGCTTGGGAGTTGTGCTGTAAACAGCAGGCTTCATGGTGTCTTCAAGCAGGTAGGTGAGAACTCTTTCGGACTTCAGGCCCGCAAACTGCTGGGTAAATCGCTGAAAGTCCAAGGGCAAAACTTCTTCTTCGGTTTCGAGATACAGTTCGCCTCCGAGGTTGTTGGAGAGTTTGATGAACTCTTGAATGTCTGCCGGGTCGGGCATCGGCTGGACGCGGTAAATTGCTGGGACTCCCAAGGCTTGCAGGTGGGTGGCGACAGCTTGGTTGGCGAGTACGACCAACTCGGAGACAGCCGACTGGGGGGGGGGAGCGACTGCAAAAGCTCCTAATTCGCCTTCGTCGTCGAAGTGAGAGTTAGCATCGGGCAAATTTAGTTCAAAAGCTCCCCGTTTGAGCCTTGTCTGTCTGGCTGCCTGTGAGGCGGCACCGAGTTGATCGAGGAAAGGACGGAGGGCGGAGGATAAAGGGTGCTCTTCGGCATCGCCTGGTTCGAGAATTGCTTGAGCTTGCTCGTAGGTAAGGTGGTAGTCAATTTGAATGACGCTGGTTTGAATTTCGTATTCTAGGAGTTCTCCTGATTGGTCGAGGGTGAGCAGTATGCTGAAGGCCAGCCGTTCGCTGTCTGGCAGCAGGGAGCAGCGCTCGTTGAGGGTTTCTGGCAGTACGGCGATGATTTTTTCTCCCAGATGGGCGGCGGTGCCTCGCTTGCGGGCTTCGCGGTCGATCGGGGTTTCTGGCTGCACGTACTCGGCGGCGTCGCTGATGTGGATTCCTATTTGCCAGCGGCCGGGCTTCAGGGTTTCGATCGACAAAGCGCGTTCCACTGGCGGATCGGAGAGGAAGGATGTCGGGTCAAACTCCTTTTCGCCTCCTCCTTCGGAGAGATTTTCCTCCTGGGCTTGAGGAGCATTGTTTTCGCTGTTGGTTGTTGCCGGTTCGTTTTTGCTGAAGCTAACAGTCAGAATGTTACGCAAATCTAGGCGTTTTTTGATGTCGGTTTTTTTGACTTTGCTGGGCAAATTTTCCGCTGCTTTGATGACGGCGGCGGGGAACGATCGCGGTAAGTCGTGTTTGCAGCATACGATGTCGAGGTCGTCAGCGGCTTCGGCGTCGGAACCGAGTACCTGTACTACTTTGCCGACTGGCCGATGGGTGCCGAGGGGGTAGCGTTTGACTTCGACGTGTACTAGATGGTCGATCGCCTCTTGGAGATTTGTGCCGTTTGCGAGCAAGTCTAGTTCAAACAACAGGCGATCGTCCAGGGGGATTGCTCTGTAGCTGACGCGGCCAGTGGGGGTGGCGGTTTGCTTGACTCGCGCCAGTACCGAGGGGTTGGCGCGTTCGAGGATGAGCATGACTTCGCCTTCGGGCGATCGGCGGCGGCTACCTTCTTTGATGATTTTGACTAAGACTCGATCGCCATTCCAAGCTGTCGAGAGGTGACTTTCCCGCACATAAACGTCTTCTGAGCCTTCGGCGTCTTGAATTGCAAAGCAAAATCCTTTGCTCGAACAGCGCAGTTTTGCTTCTACTACGTCGTCTTCAGCTACTCGGCGATAGCGGCCTTTGTCTTTGACTAATATGCCAATTTTCTCTAGAGCTTCTAATGCGATTTGAAGTTTGAGTTGACTGGTGGCGTCGTTGCAGTCGAGTTTTTTCTCCAATGCTTTTGGAGCCACTAATTTGTCTTCTGTAAAATTTGCCAGCAGTGCAGCGATAGAAAATTCCATGTAGCGATCGATCCTCTTGTTTCCAGCAATTAGTCTAAATTTTGGCGAAATCAGCCGCACCCCCTCGGGCCCTCGCAGTGCCTGCTTCCCAACAAATGCGCGGGTTGATAGGTGGAGACGCGAGCACAGCCACCTTGTTTCATCGCGAGTTTTTTTTGAGATTCTCTCCCGACACCGGCTTCGTGCTAATTGTCTGCTGTCTGTATTGAACTGACTGCTGACGGTGCAGAAAACTGTCCCGCACGCTATTCCCCAATACAATTTTTTAGCGTTGGTTTGTTTGCTTTTAGGTCAGCAGCACCGAGCACTTCGCGAATTAGAAAGCCTCTGTCGGTTCTTAAAAGATGGCTCGATACTGAAAGCAACGGCTTGAGTCGAGGATGAGCCGATGGAGGGATGGAGAGGGAGAAAATGTGCATTTCTCGCTTCTGCCTTGTTTCCTTCTGCGTTGTTCCTTCTTCCTTTTGAAGTGCCTCTTGCCTCTTGCTTTAGCAAAGAACTTACCGGATCAAGGCAAAATTGCTAGTAGCTCGCCGCTGCGATGCCCCTGTTTTTTGCACGCGATCTGTCCTTGCGGACGGAGGTGCAACGAGCGGGCCGGGAGCAATCTGTGCTGTAGAAAGTGCAGGTACGCAAACCGGAGACTTTTACTACTTTTGCTTAGTTGCTGTGTCATCTCCTATAGGTAGAAATGACGCCCGATGCTTGTTAGCTTAAACCGCTGGATGTGGCATGGGGTTTAGTGGCGTTTAAGGTTGCGCGGATGACTCACCTTTAATTTATTGTATGTTGAATAGGTGCTTTCAGAAAATTGTTTTCTCAGGGCTGTACTACACTTAAGTCATAAGCCCCTTCTGGTTTCGGGGTCAAAAAATTATGTTTGCTGAATTTCGCGCCCTTTATCCCGCTGGACAGTTAATTTGTGAGTTGCTGACTGTTCATCACGGTAAGTTTGTTGTTCGCTGTCTGGTTCAGGTTGACGGCAAAACTCTGGCTACGGCTATGTCGGCTGCTGAGTCTGTTGAGGATGCTGAAGACCGCGCCCGGTTGCGAGCGATCGCTGTCCTTGGAGTTGCTGGGCCCGATCGTGCGATCGCAAGTGTTGATCCGGCTCCGGTTGCTCCGGTTGCTGTTGTTCCCCCTCCTCCTGCTGTTGCCCCGGTTGCTGCTGTTCCCCCTCCTCCTGCTGTTGCCCCGGTTGCTGCTGTTCCCCCTCCCCCTCCTGCGGCTTTTCCGGTTCCTGTTGGGCCGACAAGTGTTCCTCTTCCGGTTCTAGAAATGCCTGTTGCTGACAAATGGCCGGAAACACATCAAAGCAATTTTGTCAAGACTGAAGCTAAATTAAATGAAGAGCCGATCGCACCTGTACCGGAACCGCTGCCGCCAACGGTCGATCGCGTCGAGGCTACGGGGTTTGTACCAAAGCAGTTAGACTCGGACGCTTGGCTTTCTTCTAGCTACGGCGAACCACTTCAGGAACTGGAGGTGCCGACGGCTAGCCAAAGTGAACTGCTACAGGGTGCGGCCGAAGTCAGAGAATTGCAACCGATCGCAGTAGGAATTCCGAGCGATGCGATCGAGGATAATTCTGATACGATCGCCCAAATAGATGCCATCCTCAAACGCCTGCAATGGAAGAAAAAACAGGAAAGCGACTGTCTCGAACACAATTACGGCAAGTCGTCTCAGAGAGAGCTTTCTACTGAACAGTTGGTAGATTTCCTAGAATATCTGGAAATCTACAGCAGAACTACTGAGGAAATCAAGCGGTTGAACTGGACTCCCAACCAAGGAAAAGATTATCTCAAACAAGGTTATGGCAAAGAAGCGCGCCATTTCTTAAATCAAGTAGAATTGCTCGACTTCCTGCAATATCTCGAATCTTTGCCTTAGTAATTCTGTAGGTTTCTAGGTGTGATTTTAAAAAAAAATAGCTACATATAGCAGTTTTCAATTGTATGAAAAACAGTAAGGATTTAACTATGATGCCGTATCATGGGCCCCAGCATCTGTAATTCACTCCACTGAAAACTGCTATATGACTGTTAAAAATTAAAAATCAAAAATGAAGAATATTTCCTCATTTTTGATTTTTAACTTTTTATTTAGACCACAGCGGCGATCGGGCGGCTGGCGGAAGGACGGCGATCGATCACTTGATCGACTAATCCGTAGTCCTTTGCTTCTTCAGCCGACATGAAGAAATCCCGTTCGGTATCTTCTTCAATGCGGGAAAGCGGCTGACCGGTATGGTTGGCAAGATGTTCGTTCAGGCGACGTTTGTGGTACAAAATCTCTTTGGCCTGAATTTCAATATCGGTTGCTTGTCCTTGAGCTCCGCCTAGAGGTTGGTGGATCATAATCCGGGAGTGAGGCAAACTCATCCGCTTGCCTTTAGCGCCGGCACTCAACAGAAAAGCGCCCATGCTGGCTGCCAAACCGAGACAAATAGTGCAAATGTCGGGGCGGATGTGGTTCATCGTGTCAAAGATGCCCATACCTGCTGTTACCGAACCCCCTGGGGAGTTGATATAGAGGTAAATATCTTTCTCCGGGTCTTCGGCGTCTAAAAATAGCAATTGGGCAACGATCAGGTTAGCCAAGTCTGAGTCAACCTGTTGGCCCAAGAAGACGATACGATCGCGCAGGAGTCGCGAGTAAATGTCAAAGGCGCGTTCGCCGCGACCGGATTGTTCTATAACTGTTGGGATCATTGACGCCTGCCTGCCTATTACGTATCTTTTTTTAATTTTAGCGATTAGGGCTCAGTTATAGTTAGCGATCGGTGGCGTGCGATCGAGAAATCGGCAAAATCCTTTACTTGGAAGGGGTTGGGGCGGTCATTGGGGGAATTTGTGGCGGGGGTGCGATCGGAAATCCGATCCTGCAGGCGATCAATGTTGAGGAAGCGGACATCAATAAACGTTGTTATGTGGCGATCGTATCATTGGGAGAACTGAAATCGCTCGATCGCGGCTGACACTAGGAAAATAGTCGAGGAACTCCGCAGGGCGAATCACGAAGTTCGAGACAATCAAGCAGAATTTTCATCGGGACGCGAGTACCGATAAAGACAGGAGTTCCCCCTAAAATGTCGGGGTCGCTATGAACGATAGTAGCTGCGTATTGCAAAGAAAAGGTTGTGGCATCAAGACAATCTTCTTCACTCCAGGTATCACTTTGCTCGAACGATCTGTTAGTTTCCATCGCTAAATCCCCACTGGAATTCCATCGCATGAATCTTTTCTATCAAAGCTGAAACTTTAACGGGTGAATTATCAGGTACTAAATCGCGATCAACTATTTGTTGAGCCGTTGCCAGATTTTCGCTTCCCATAGCATCACTCGTATGAAAGACTAGACAATTCACTTGACTGAGACGAGCCGACAACAGTTGCAAAAGAGCCATCAATACACGATTACCACCGTAAGCTCCACATCCCCAGAAGCCTGTATGAATAATCAAATTGGGTGTTTGAGCCGACTCTAACTGTGGTGACTCAATTCGTGCTGCTGAAAATGCAGTAAAGGCTGTTTTAAGGATGTATTCAATTTGTGCAATACTATAAGAACCCTCGCCATAGGAAGGAGCTTCAATCGCAATGATGTTTGTGATTGTAGGCGGGTTTAAAGGTTTTGTCGCTTGTCCGATCGCATCTGATGTAGCTCGTCCAAAGTTGTTGCCGTAAAGACCAAAAGGTCGCCCTTGTTCTGGATTGCGATCGGTAGAAATTGCACACCTCCGTTCCACCCCACGAATCAGAATCGGTGTAGGTTGTTCGCTCTCAACTGTCAATGGCTTAATGTTAGAGTTTAGTAAAGCTTCTCGCAGTGAACTGAGTGATGGATGTTCGGCTACCTGCATTTCATCTTGGGCAAATAGCGAACCACCATAAGCACAAAAAATATCGTGATGAGCGAAATTGAGATACCACTCCATCTGAGTGCTATCTTGGGATGGCTCGTACTCAAAATATCCCTTTCGCTCAGAAAGATCGGTCTGATGTTCGAGAGGAGAAAAATATTCGGGAAGTGGCATTGTATACCATCGAGAAAACACTAATTGACCCCGATGAGTGCATCCAGGTGGACAACAAATGTCATAAACGAGCTTCTTATTAGGGTGGTAAAATTTTGGTTGGTGAGACTTCATCAGAGCTTGCGTATCAAATGTCTGCCTACATATCAAGCTATCTAAGAAGTCGTTCATTGGTCTCTCCCTTCCAACATTGAAACACTTTGTTCAAACGTTAACAGCCAAAGGCTTTGGATGTCAAGACCGACTAGCTCTTAGATACCAGACTTCTTGAAGAAGTCTGGTATCTGGGGTATCGGGTTATTTTATTTTTTTAGGCAGGCTTACTTATTGCTGACTACTCAAATTTTAATCGCCCAACCACGGCGGTACATTCCATACAAAATTAACCACCAAAATAATACCGCTGTCACGGCAAATGCTAGAGAACCATTCAGCGGTCCCGCCCACGGCACAAACCAGTTTTCATAAATCCAAGTGTAAGTTGTTGGAGCATTTTCACCAGTACCGATATGAGTTTTTAACAGAATTCTGGCAACTATACCGGAAGCAACAAACAGGAAAATTGCATTCACTCCCATGATTTCAAACGGCCTCCCCCATTTCCAACCTCGCACTTCAATTGTTTCGTAGCAAACTGCTAGCAATAGCAAGGCCCAACCAGCAGTAAAAACTACATAAGAACTTGTCCAAAGTTGTTTGTTGATCGGAAAGAAAAATCCCCACAAGTGGCCGATTACCACGCAACTGAGGCCGCCGATTGCTAAGTTGATACTGGTGCGGGTTTTGATTTGCTGTACTCGCAGCCATTCTCCGGTAAAGTAGCCTGTGAGGACTGTGACTACTGCGGGTAAGGTACTCAACAATCCTTCGGGGTCGAAGGGGCCGCCTTTGTAAAGGTGTTGGCTACCGAGAATTAGCCGATCGACATATCCTCCTAAATTTCCTTCTGGCGTGAGTTCGCCGGCAGTGTACCCCCCTACAGCAAATACGGTTAATGCGCCCCAATAGCCCAAAAGCACGGCAACAGCGAGCAGTTTTTGATTGCGGGAAGAGAGGTTGAGAATCGCGATCGCACTGATGAAATAAGCTAAGCCGATGCGCTGCAATACTCCCATGATGCGGACTTTACCGAAGTTTTCGACCGGGGCGCTGTTGAGAAGTACGTCAAGGGTGATCGAAGATGTATTTAGCAGCAATCCTAATATAAATAGAATCCCGGCGCGGCGCGCAATTCGCCAGTAAATATTTGAAGAAGGAAGAAGGAAGGAGGAAGAAGGAAGATGGCTTTTGCCGGATTCAGATTTTTCCTTTTTTTGTGTAATTTTTGAGGTTTCTATTCCGGTTTTTGGATAATTTTGAAAATATTTAGGCAGCGAGAAAGACACCGCGCAGCCAACGATGAACAAGAAAAACGGAAATACTAAGTCTGTCGGGGTGCAGCCGTGCCATTCTGCGTGCTCTAGCGGTGGATACACTTGTTCCCAACTACCGGGGTTGTTGACTAGAATCATCGAGGCGATCGCAATTCCGCGAAAAACATCAAGGGATTTGAAGCGCATGGGGAAGAAGGCAGAAGGAAGAAGGAAAAGGGAAGAAACACAAACTACTAATTACAATTACCAATTACCCATTACCCATTAACTAAATTTCAATACCTTCCAGAGTCATAATGACTGCATTCTTCATCAACATATCGCAGCGTTCTGCATAAAAAGATGCTGCCTTATCATACTTGTTGATTTGCAAAACACGCAGAAACATTTGCCTTGCTTGCGCGAATTGCTGCTGGTAGTGAAAAAAAATTCCCTGTTCAAAATAAGTTTGAGTTTGTGCTTTTAGTTCGATCATTGTCGGCGAGTCGCCATCGTAAATTTCAAATACAGCAACAGGTGTTTGTTTTCCTTTGACTTGAACGCGATCGAGAAACCGGCACTTGTAATGTTGAGGATCGTCTATTCGGCAAAGGGTTTGGACACTAGCTACAATAGCAACTCCATAAAGCTTTGTCAATCCTTCCACGCGGGAAGCTAAATTAACGGCATCAGAAATCACCGTACTTTCCATTCGTTCCGCTTCGCCAATCGTACCTAACATTAAAGTCCCCGTATGCAAACCAATCCCTATCGAAATAGGTTGATAGCCACTGTTTTGCCTGTGTCTGTTATAAATTTTCACTTGCTGCTGCATCTCAATTGCTGCTTGCACAGCATCTTCAGCCCTGTTAGGAAACAAAGCCATAATCCCGTCACCAATGTATTTATCTATAAAACCGTTGTACTGGCGGATAACCGGGCCAACTCGGCTTAAGTAAGAGTTAAGAAATTCAAAATTTTCTCGAGGAGACATACTTTCTGAAAGACTTGTAAATGAGCGAATGTCGGCAAACATAATCGTCATTTCTGCTTGTACAGCGTCTCCTAGTCTGGCATCAACGATGCTTTCTCTTTTGAGAAATTTCAAAAATTCACGGGGAACAAAACGGGCAGATGCAGCGGCTATTTTTTCGAGTTCACTTTTGCTAGATTCGATTTGATTGAGTGATCTAAATGCTCTCAGGGCGGTGACTACTGTGGTAAATAATTTTTTATTAGTAAGTTCTGTTTTGGTTTTGTAATCATTGATATCGTAGCTGACAATTACTACATCTTCTGGTATTTGCCCGGGCTGTCCAGTCCGTAAAATAATCCGCACTACTTGATTATTTAAAATATCGCGGATGTATTTAACTACTTCCAAGCCTGCTTCTTCTGTTTCCATAACTACATCGAGTAAAATCAATGCAATGTCGTAATTATTTTGAATGATTTCTTTAGCTTCTTTCCCTGAGTAAGCGCTGATAAATGTTATGCTTTTCCCTTCAAATTTAAAATCGTTTAACGCGAGTTTAGTAATATTGTGAATTTCTATTTCATCATCTACGATTAATATTTTCCAACTTTCTTCTAGCGGTTGTTGTTCCGCCTCGTCTTCCTCAGCAAATATTAATTCATCGTCCCCCGCCGCGATTAATTCGTCATCGCCCCCAGCCAACAGGTTTTTACTAGCTTCTGACATATATCGTTCTCCTATATAAAACTTATATTCATGTTGGCGGTCTAATAACTAACTGCTCATTTTAGCGGGAAATTCAATCATAAATCTTGTGCCTTTACTTACTTGACTTGTGCAGCTAATTGTGCCTTTTAGTTTTTGAGTAACAAGGTTATAAATAATGTGCAGTCCCAATCCCGTGCCTCCCTGACCTCTTTTGGTGGTAAAAAACGGTTCAAAAATTTTACTGAGATTTTCTGGGTCAATTCCTTTGCCGTTATCGGCATATTCAAATATTAGCCGATCGCCCTCTAGTTTGAAATCAAAAGCCAGAACTCCTTCCTCTTCTCCATCGTAGGCGTGAAGTAGGGAATTCAACACCAGATTTGTCACAATTTGACACACTACGCCGGGGTAACTGTCCACGACAATATTTTCATCACACTTAATCTCTATTTTGTGCTTAGTTTTTTTTAGTTTAACTGTTAAGGATGTCAAAATTTCCTCTAGATAGTCTTTAATATTAAACGTGCGTTTTAACTCGCTCGACTGATCTACAGCTACTTCTTTAAAACTGTGAATCAAGTCTGCTGCCCGCGTGAGGTTAGATAAGATCATATTACTGCTTTGCACGGCGGTATCCAGAAACTTTTCTAACTCGGAACGTTTTATTTGGCCGTTAGTGTAAACCTCAAAAAACTTTGTGGCTTTTTCAGCAAGCAACGAGGCGGCGGTGATACCGATGCCGATGGGAGTATTGATTTCGTGGGCAACACCTGCAACCAACCCTCCAAGGGCAGCCATTTTTTCCGATTCTACCAGTTTATTTTGAGCCGATTTTAAGTCTTCTAAAGTTTGGGAGAGCTCGGAGGTACGCTGCTGTACTAAATTTTCGAGATTCTGATTGAATTCGTGCAAGTTGGCGTAAAGTTGGGCATTTTCAATGGAGATAGAAATTTGAGAAGACAGCAGTTTTAATATTTCTAACCTGTCTTGTGTAAAAGCGCCTGTAGTCAGATTGTTTTCTAAATATAGAATGCCAGTGAGTTGGTTTTGATTAATTAAGGGAGTACAAAGAATTGATTTAGGTTGAGCTGCCATTATATAGGGTGTACGAGTAAATTGTCCTTCGCGGGTGGCATCGTTTAAAACTATACTTTCGTGGGTGCGGGCGACGTAATTCACAACTGCAACTGCCAGCAAAGTTACTTCTCGATCGTCGGGTACAAAATCTATCGAAATTGATTGCATGACAGTAACGCGATCGACATCTACAGAGCCTGATGCTTCAATCACCCATTGACCCTCTTTTTCTAGTATTAAAAATCCTCTTTGCCCCCCAGCATTTTCAATAACAATTTTCATCATTTTTGCCAGCAGTTTGTCGAGAACTATTTCGCCGGCTAAGGTTTGCGATGCTTTAACTGCTGTGGTCAAGTCTAGCACGCCTGCACTGTCGTTCGTAGTGGAAGCGCTGCTGGTAGATTTGTGAGTTTCAATATTAGTTGAAATCGAGCCTGAAGTTAGCAAGTGCGAGTATTTGGATTCTAAATGCGCTGCTTTAGCTGTTGCTCCCCAGCGCTGATAGCAATAACGCGCTTCTGTCAAGTAAGTTTTAGAATTTTTTTCTCGTCCTATCGATAGATAAAATGCTCCTGCCAATTCTGCTGCTAGTGCTTGTACTTGTATGTATCCGTTTTCTTCGGCTCCTTCAATTGCGCGATCGTAATATTCCATTGCTCTCACCACATTACCCAAAACGCGCGCTTTTTCTGCCGTGAGTAAGTCGCATTTATGCTGAAGATTCATGGGCGCATAAAGCGCTTTTTGTTGCAATTTCTTTCGGTTACTGACAGCGTAAAAAATATGCTCTTCTTGTTCCTCATCTGTTGCAGATGGATAGGCTGCTAGGCGAGCTAGAGAATCGTAAAACTGGTATTCAGAAACATTAATAAAGCCTGCAACTCCGTCTAAATATACTTCGGCTTGCGCTGCATTTTCTAGCGCTGTAGCGGTATCTCCAAATAAATACGCTAGTATTAATTTTTGCAAATAAAAGTGCTGTAGTCCCACCCTATCGTTAGCTTTCAACAGCAGCGACAACAATTTTTCTTCGCTGTATGCTTCACCTAATACAAGGTGTGGATTTTCCAATTTTCCCATCAATTGCAAAATAGTTTGCCGATATATTTGATTCCAAGTTAATACAGTTTCTTGCTTGAGTTGAAACAGCAAATGGTTGTAACTTACCATTCTCCGTTCCAGTTGTGGCAATTCTTGACCGATGAAATACAAAGACTGACAAATATTTACGGCTGAATATCCGACACATTCTAAATCCCCATTTTCTAGCGCACTTTGATAGGCGTCCTCTAATAGTAGCAATGAGTCTTTAACGTGATGCTTGCCGTTCATCAAAATAAATGCTACTAAATTAAGCGTTTTGCTTTTGAATTCTAACGCACTTAATCTCTCGCTCAAATTTAAAGCTAATTGACCGAAGCGATCGCCCGACTCAATATCTCTAACTATTCCTTTTAAAATTGCTCCGTAATTAGCATAACCGAAGGCAGAAAAAGTAGAGTTTCCGTAATTAATAGATAAATTAACTTGCTCGCACACAATCAGGGGCAGCAGCACAGGTTCAACTATAAATGTAGCTGAGAACATACTGGAAAGCACGCGCATAGTTGCTAATTTGTGCGGATTTGTCATAATCGGCAAGTCAATTAAATCTTCTATTTGTTTTTCGGTTAAATAAGCGGCAGTTTTAGCCATTGCTTGCTGAATGTGGAGGGGAATCGGCGATTCGGGAAAGTTGATTCCTAACATTTTTAGTGCTTCCCGACCAATTTTTACCGATTCTTGGAGTTTGGTTTGCATCGCACAAGCTATGATTCTGATTTCAAACACTTTGATTTTGTCTAGTTCATTTGTTGCGTGTTGCAGGACAATTATCGCCCATTTTTCCATTGGTTCAAAGTCGGTATTCAGGTAAGCAGCTTCTGCTGCTGACTCGTAGAGTGCCAGAGTTAAGTCGTAGTCAGTTTGCCAACTTTCGAGAGAAAGCAGTTCAATACCTGCGGTTAAATATTTGAGGGCAAGTTCGTAAGCTGCACTTGCTTTTGCTTTGCGGCCTGCAATTAAATTTAACTGGCATAATTGAAATTTTTCTAATTGACTGCTGATGATTCCTTTGGCAAAATTTAGTTGGTTTACAGTATCAAAAATATGCTCTTCTAATTGCTCTGGCGGTGCATTTTCGAGTAAAAAGTTGCCTATCTTTAGATGGATTTCTTGTTTTTGATAATCGGATATTAAAGCATACGCTGCCTGCTGCACTCGCTCGTGCAAAAATTTGTAAGTTGCGCTAGGAACATCAGATACTGGTAGGGAAATTTTCTCGCTAAAATCTCTAGATATTGTGTCTGTTACTTCTGTACTTGCTGCTAGTGCGATCGGAATTTTGTAGGCGTTATTCACGAGCAAAATCAGACCGGACTTAAGTGCCTCACCGAGGTCTGTTGCTGCGATCGCCAGAGGTTTTTCGGCGATTTTCGAGAGAGTTTTTAAATCAAATTTGTTCCCGATACAAGCGGCTAATTTAAGCAGTTCCTGGGTATTCTCTGAAAGTTTCTGAATGTTATCTATCATTAATTCTACAACATTGTCAGTTATTCCAATTTCTTGTATTTGTTCGATATCCCACTGCCATTCGCCTGTGATATGGCATTTTTTCACAATTTGCTCTGATATTGGTTGCGCTAATCCCGACAGGTTAGGTTCAGCTAGATCGATCACATTATTGGAGGGTAAAAGTTTAAACTTAATCAAACTTTTTGAGTAAATAAATTTTATTAATTGAGTTAAAAAGAATGGATTGCCAGCGGTTTTTCGCCAAAGCAATTCTGCTAAACTTAGGGATTTTTCTGGGGCGCAGTTCAAAGTATCGGCAACGAATTGGTTGACACTGCTTATATCTAAAGGCGAAAGGGCGATCGCCCTTACAGTGCCACCTGCTTTTTTAATGGCTTCGGCGGTCAGCATTAGGGGATGATTTGCATCTACTTCCTGCTCTCTATAAGCTCCAATTATTAATAAATATTGAGTGCCTAGGTCAGTTGCTAGCAGTTCTATTAACTTGAGAGAGGCGGAATCGACCCACTGCAAGTCGTCCAGGAAAATTACTAGCGGGTGTTCTTTTTGAGCAAAAACGCGGATGAAGTTTTGAAATACTAAATTAAAGCGATTTTGAGATTCATTTGCTCCTAAATCTGGGACGGGGGGCTGCGGCCCAACAATCAGTTCTAATTCTGGAATAGCTTCAATAATTACTTGGCAGTTGCCGCCGAGTGCTTTTAAAATTTTTTGTTTCCAAACATGGATTTCGGCAGTATTTTCTGTGAAAATTTGCCGCAACAACTCTTGAAAAGCTTGGAGCAAAAAAGCGTAGGGAATATCGCGCTTAAATTGCTCAAATTTGCTGTCAATAAAATACCCGTTTTCCAGCCGAATCGGCTTGTAAACTTCATATACTAACGACGATTTGCCCACACCTGCTGAACCCGAAATCAGCACGATTTCTGTATTGCCCCGCCTCATCCGCTGGAAGATACTGAGAAGCATATTAATTTCTGCTTCTCGCCCGTAAAATTTTTGGGAAATTTGCAGGTGATTTGACTGATCTTGCTCGCCGAGGGTTATGTGGGAAATTTCGCCGGTAGTTTGCAGTTGAACGAGACAATTTTCCAAGTCGTACAAAAGTCCGAAAGCACTTTGATACCTGTCTTCGGCTGTTTTTGCTAAGAGTTTTATGACGATATCGGAAACGACTTGAGGAATCTCTTTTGTTCCTACTTGATTGATTCTGCTTTTGATACTTCTACTTTCTACTTTTTGCTTTCTGTTTTCCCAAGGAGAGACTGGCGTTTTGGCAATATGACCGTGTACTAATTCCATGGGATCGATCGCCTGAAAAGGCAATTCGCCACAAAGCATTTCATAAAATGTGACGCCTAAAGAGTAAAAATCGGTGCGGTAATCGATCACCCGATTCATGCGTCCCGTTTGTTCAGGAGACATATAGGCGAGAGTGCCTTCGAGTAAATGGGGATGGCTGGGGGCGGGGTTTTCGCCCGGTAGCAGCGAGGCGATCGCAAAATCAGCAATCTTGACATCTCCTGTCTCGATATTGACAATAATATTGCTGGGTTTAATATCCTTATGGATGATGTGGTGTTCGTGGAGTTGCCCAATAGTTTCTGCTAGTTTGATGGCAATATGCAGAAATTGTTGTAATTCTAGCTGGTTATTGCTGAGAAAGTCTTTAAGGGAAATACCACCAAAATCTTCTAAAACTAAAACCGGAAAGTGATTGTATGTTTCTATTTTATAAAGCTTGACTATTCCGGGGAAATTCAAATTTTTAAGAATTTCAGATTCGTGTAGCAGTTGAGATATTTGCGCTGGGCTAGGATATGGCGGCGTGAGAGTTTTGAGGATAACGGGTTTTTGTTCCTCAATCTGCTGACCTCGATAAATAACTGTGTGAGAGTTTGTATAAAGTTCTCCGTCAATGCGGTATCCCGGAATAGAAATCATGATAGTTGGGGGTAATTTCAAAGATGCGGTTATACAATTTTAGATTTTAGATTTGAGATTTTAGATTGGGAATGATTGATGATATAAGGGTTTGGATCGTGCGCTGAGAGTTGCATTCTTTTTGACCACAAGTATTATTAAGTGAGTGGAAATACACATCGTCTGTCGAGTGCGGTTTTTACGGCAGTAAACTGGCTACTATTCTATAGCTTAGCTAAATCCATCCCTCAAGAGTCCTCCTAGATACTTTTTTTGTCCGTTATTTAGTTATCTATATTTTAGTCTTCAAAAAATTAGAAGTCGCACTTTGCTATCCCGCCAGTGCCAAAATAAACGGGTGCGTGCAAATCAACAGCTAAAATCTAAAAAAATCATGCAGAATATAACTGCCTCAAATCCAGCTAATGCGACCGATCGCGCTTTTGGCACCGCAGACATTCAATTGCTGGTAGTGGATATAGACGGCACGATCGCAGGTTTGTCAAATACCATCCGAGAACCCGTCAAGCAGGCAATTTTGGCTGCCGAGTCGCGGGGAGTGAAAGTAGCCGTCGCTACGGGCAGGATGTACCGCTCAGCTTTGCGTTTTCACCGCGACATCGGGTCAACATTGCCACTGATTTGCTACCAGGGCGCATGGATTCAAGATCACGCTACTCAAAAACGGCTGCGACACTTGCCGCTGTCGAAACAAACTGCTCTGCAACTGTTAGATCATTTTGAAGAAGCGCATTTGCGATCGCTGCTTTCGATCCATTTCTACATTGACGACCAACTTTACGTGCCGGAAATTACCGCAGCTACCCGAATTTATGCCGAACGATCGGGCATTGAACCAATTGTGATTAAAGATTTGCGGCGAGATATTCCGGGGGAACCGACGAAAGTTTTGGCTTTGTGCGAGAATCCAGGGGTACTCGACGGCTTGCTCAGCAGTATGCGGCAGCGCTACACGCCTGCGGAGCTTTATTTGACTCAATCGGTTGCTACTTTTTTTGAAGCTACGCATCCTTCGGCGAATAAGGGAGATGCGGTGCAGTATTTAGCGGAGGAACTTTTGGGTTTACAGGCGGCGAATGTGATGGCGATCGGCGACAATTTTAATGATGTGGAAATGATTGCCTATGCGGGTGTGGGCGTGGCGATGGGCAATGCTCCTGATGGCGTGAAGGCTGCTGCTGATTGGGTGGCGCCGGATGTGGAGGAAGATGGGGTGGTGGCTGCGATCGAACAATTTGTTTTGGGCGATCGTTGATATTTGTAGCACAAATACCGCAGGGGCGGGTTTAGCGGCGACATTTGAAAAAAATGTATATCAACCCGCCCCGACCCAGCGACAATTTATTATTATATAACTGTCTAGTTTTGACTTCTATGCAATCAAATTTTGATGATCTAAAAAGATCCACATTTTCAGATTTTTCCCGATCAAGTGGAGTCAATTACTTTTTTTGCAACATCAGAATATTTATTTAACGAACCGCGAAGACGCTAAGAACGAGAAGGAAGAATGGAAGAAAGCGGGGCGGGCTTACAGATATTCTGGATGTAAATTATAGATAATTTAAAACTCTTAAAAATGCCTTGCAACAGAAAAAGCACCGACGACTGGCCGTGTTTCGTCTCGGTGCTTCTTCTGGTTCGCTCCTCACACGTCCATCAATATAGCTGACTCAGTAAATTGTGTCAATACTTTTTACAAAAATTGTTTTTTGAGTCGGCTGCTGCCGGGGTGTCGGTGCGGTGGAGCAAGGCAAAACTCCTGCACTGCAAGGGTTTGACTCGATCGCCCCAGGGTTGGGTTGAGCAGAAAAATTTTACTTCAATTCCAGCAGCCAGTCCAAAATCAGAGCGTTGACTTCACTCGGCCGCTCGTCGTGGGGACAGTGGCCTGTGTTGGGAATTGAAACAAATTTCACTGGTTTATCGTTGCCGGCCAATTGTTGATAAATCTGGCTGCCGGCGATGGGCGTCCAGGGGTCATCTGCGCCCCAAAGTACCAATAACGGACGATCGACTTTGGGCAGCAATTCTGAGGGTTGAGGGCCTGGAGGGGCTGTGAGAATCGAGGCGAACACTTGTTGAGCTCCGGGCTCGCAGGAGGGGGCGTGCAGGAGTTCTACGAGTTCGTCAGTGATGGCTTCGCGGTTCCCGTAGACTTGGCGCAGGGTGTTGCGGATGCGGTGTTTTTGGCGGATGTTGTTGAATACAAAGGGGCCGATCAGGGGCGATCGAACTAATTTAGTAAAAGTCCCCATCACTACTCGCAGCGGGAAATTCAGTTCGTCTGGCCGATGGTTGAGCCCGCCAGCACAGTTGATTAAGACACCGCCGGCTGATATTTCTGGATGGTTGGCGACTACCATCAAACTCAGCAAAGCGCCGATCGAATTCCCGACAAATACCGCCGGTTCTAGTACCAGATCCGCCCAGAAATCAGTCAGCAATTCTTCCCACAATTCCAGAGTGTAATCTAGGGCTGGCTTGGCGGAAGCACCAAATCCCAGCAAGTCCAGCGCAAATACACGATAGCCGCCGGCCGCGAGTACGGGGATATTTTGCCTCCAATGTCCGATCGAAGCCCCAAATCCGTGAATCAAGATCAGAGGGCGGCCTGTTCCTTGGACGGTATATTGGATTTTGTGACCTTTCCAAGTCCAAATTAGCTTTTCAAAACTTGTTGCAGATACTAATTGTTGTGCAGTCACGGCTATTATGTAAAGTTTCGTTAACTACTTTCATCATAGCAGTAGTCAGTAGTCAGTAGTCAGTAGTCAGTAGTCATGAATTATTGGTTATGTGTTATTGGTTATGTGTTATTGGTTATGTGTTATTGGTTATGTGTTATTGGTTATTGGTTATTTGTTATTGGTTATTTGTTGTAATGCCCAATGCCCAATGCCCAATGCCCAATGCCCAATGCCCCATGCCCCATGCCCCATGCCCCATTCCCCATTCCCAATTCCCAATTCCCAATTTTTACTTTTTTCCTAGCAACCAATAAGTCATCATATCCCCCTTACCTTTTACCGGAATGACGCCTCGCCTCTCAAACAAATATTTATCTTTCAAAAGCTCATAAGTAACATCAGTAACTTGAATTCTGCCGGCAAAACCCGTAGCTTCCATCCTCGCCGCTACATTCACCGTATCTCCCCACAAATCATAAGTAAACTTGCTCACACCAATTACTCCCGCAACCACCGGCCCGGAATTGATGCCAACGCGAATTGCCAGTTTTTCCCCTGTCTCAGCGCACAACTTTGCTATTTTTGCCTGCATTCCCAGGGCCATTTGGGCGATCGCCTCGGCGTGATCCTGTCTCGGTGTAGGCAATCCCCCGACTACCATGTAAGCATCGCCAATAGTCTTAATTTTCTCCACACCGTACTTTTCAGCTAACTGGTCGAAGTGCGAAAAAATTACGTTCAAGCGCTTGACCAACTCGGTGGGAGACATTCTAGCTGATAACTCAGTAAAGCCAACAATATCAGCAAATAAAACACTTACTTGGGCAAAACTGTCGGCGATCGTGCTTTGCTCTGCCTTCAAGCGTTCTGCGATTGGTTTGGGTAAAATATTTAACAGCAACTTCTCGCTTTGTTCTTGTTGAACTTTTAGCGCTTCTTGCGCTAATTTGCGCTCGGTAATGTCAGAAACAGTACCCTCATAGTAGAGCAGCTCACCTGTTGAATCTCGAACAGCCCGAACATTTTCTGACACCCAAATCCGGCGCCCGTCTTTGCGACATACCATAGATTCAAATCCAGAAACGGCATTTTCATTATCCATAGCAGCCACAAATTCTAGGCGGCGTTCTGGGTCAATGTAAAGTTGCTGAGCAATATTTTTAATCTCGGACATCAGTTCTTCTGGCGAGTCGTAACCGTACAATTTTGCCAAAGCTGGATTAGCGCTGAGATAGCCTCCTGAAGGCGTGCTTTGAAAAATTCCTTCCATCGCATTTTGTACAATGCTGTGATATTTTTCTTGAGCGATACGCAGCAATTCTTCTGCTTGTTTGCGCTGAATCAAAGAACCTAATTGAGTGCCTACCGCATTAAAAACGTCTATAAATCGTGCGTCTTTCCCACCAGAAGAAATTTTAAAGAAAACTAGCACTGCCAATACTTCATCGCCTACCAAAATCGGCACGCCAAAACCCGCTTTGAATCCGAGCTCTAGTGCTATCTGACTTCGGAAAAAATGCGGGTAGCCCTTGGAAATATCTTCTACCCATTCCGGTTGCTTGGATGCCCAAACTCGTCCCGGCAGCCCTATATTCCGGGCAAATGTCAGTTGTTGGCTTTGGGTGCGGAACGATTCCATGCTGGGGTTGCTCGCATACCAGCCGCGGGCAGATTGCAGCACAGTTCCTTCTGCATGGGGAATCCAAGCTTCTCCTACATCCCATCCGATTGTTTCCCCAACTTGGTGCAAAATTACTTCTAAAGCTGAGTGAAAGTCTACAGCTTCGCCGATCGCCCGCGTAGTTTCCAGCAAAAACCGGATTGATTCTTCAGCCCGCTGCCGTTCTGCAATTTCTTCCTGCAATCTAGAATTGCGATCGTGCAGTTCCCTAGCTTGCAGTTGCAGTTTGGATTGCAACGAACGAAGAGAAAGTTGGTTTTGGACGCGGGCTAAGACTTCTTCTACTTGAAACGGTTTAGTAATATAATCCACTCCTCCTACTTGAAAAGCTTTAACTTTTTCCAGCACGTCATCTAGCGCACTAATAAAAATTACCGGAATATCTTTAGTTCTTTCGCTTAACTTTAACTGCTCACAAACTTCATAGCCGTTCATTTGCGGCATATTAATATCTAGTAAAATTAGATCGGGAGGAGATATTTGTGCCCCTTGCAAAGCCAAGTGTCCGTTAATAGCCTTCCTGACATGATACCCGTGAGATGTCAGCATAGTGGATAAAAGTCGCAAATTATCCGGCATATCGTCAACTATTAGAATGTCTTTAGGAGTCGCTGGTAAGGGATGGTCGTTCATCATAATATAATTGAGTTAAATCGATAATGATATCTATCCGAAAATTATCGACTAAATCTGTTAAAGCGTTAGCGAGATTTGCCTCAGTTTCGGGAATTTCCTCGATCAGTTCGAGGATGCGGTTGTCGTCAACACAAAGTGCTGCTTGGTGCAACTCGACCACCCAGTCTGTGGGCATTACGCTCAAATCCTCGGTGGTCAAACTTTTAAGCAGCGTCGGTGTTGAAAAAGAAGTAGATAAGTTTTCTTTCTCATAAATATAACGCAGGTTGAGATGATCCGCTATCTTTTCAAAGAGTACCTCTTCCCGAAATGGTTTACATATCAAATCGTTACAACCAGCAGATAAAATTATTTGTCGCTGCTCATCAAAAGCACTGGCAGTCAAAGCAATAATTATTGTTTCTTTACCTTGTAGAGTTTTCTTAATCTGTCTTGTCGCTTCATACCCATCCATCACGGGCATCAGCATATCCATTAAGATCATGTGTGGCTTCCAAGTTGAATGCAAAGCAATTGCTTCTTGACCGTTAGTTGCTTCGCGGACTTCAAATCCCAGGGGTACCAGCAGCTTAAGCAGCAGTTGTCGATTTTCCGCTACATCTTCAACTATTAGTATCCGATAAGTATCTTGTCCGGCTTCTAAAGCAATAACTTGTTTAATCGGCGGTTTTTCTTGTTCATCACTTTCTGTTACTAGGTTAACGCAGATATTAAAGCTAAAAATTGTGCCTTGGTCGAGTTTACTCGCAACAGCAATATCACCTCCCATAATTCGGACAAACTGTTGGCTAATCGGCAACCCCAGACCAGTTCCCTGCATGGATTTTCGACCAGTTTCGGTTTGTACAAATGGCTTAAATAATGTGGAAATTTCTGAGGGAGAAATGCCGGGTCCCGTGTCTGCAATTTCAAAACACAATTGGGATTTTTCTTCTTCTATGGCGTCTTTTTCAGATTTCCTGCTGACGCGCAAAGTAACGGTTCCCTGCTGAGTAAATTTAATCGCATTGCCGACCAGGTTAATTAAAACTTGCCGCAATTTAGCTTCGTCTGTTTGAATGTACAGCGGCAAATCCTCGGCATTTTCAAAGATTAGGTGCAAGCCTTTTGAGTTGGCTTTTAGTTGCAGCATTTCTTTGAGACTGTTGAGAAGGTTGTAGAGATTGAAGCGGCTGGGATTGATAGTAATTTGACCTGCTTCTATTTTGGACATTGACAAAACATCATTAATGAGCTCTAGCAAATGTTCGCCACTGCGGTTAATGATTTCTATGTATTCTTTTTGTTCTTCCGTGATAGAACTGTTGCGGGCCATGACTTGGGAAAAACCGAGAATGGCGTTGAGAGGTGTGCGGAGTTCGTGGCTCATGGAAGCTAGAAATTGGCTTTTGGCGCGGTTGGCAACTTCGGCGTTTTCTTTGGATTTAATCAGTTCCATGGACTGTCTTTGAGTGCGGGCGAGCAATTCCGCTTGCTGTAATGCTACTCCTAGCTGAGTACCTACATCAACTGCAACGTTGATTTCAGCTTCACTCCACTGGCGGGGAGCAGAATTTTGATAGGATGCTAGTAATCCCCAGAGCTTTTTACCAGAGAAAATTGGTACAATAATGTAGGATTTAGCTTGAAATTTTTCTAGCAAGTGGATGTAACAATTATCGAAACCTTGCTTGTAAATATCTGGGACACAAAGGTAAGTTTTACCTCGGCTGTAGGCTCCGCCTTGGGTTTGTTGCAAATAAGTATCGTGGACTTCTGGTGAGATACTATCTAATTTTTGGACGAGGCAAAGTTCGCTGTCTAAAGCACCTTCAGTAAGGTTAGAATCGGTATCCTGTGCTTGGATGAAAGAAACCCACTTACGGTCAAGGGATTCGGCTACAAATTCGCCACTCCAGTCTGGATTGAAACGGTAAATAGCGACTCGATCGCACTTCATGGTTTGGCGCAATTCTCGGGTTGTGGCGTGAAAAATTTCTCGGATATCTAAAGTCTGCCGCATTCTTTCAATGATGCGGGCGATCGCTCTTTGTCGTAAAGCACTTTCTTGCAGTTCGGTTTCTGCTTGCTTGCGTTCGGTAATATCTACAGCCATTAAAGCAATGCCGATCGCTGTACCGTTATCGTCAATTAGCTGAGTATTGTACCACTCGCAGATGATAATTCTGCCGTCTTTGGTCAGATTTTCGGTAGTGCCGCTGGATTTGGCATTCAAGTCATGATTGAAAATCTCAGATAATTGCGGGTGGTAGCTTTCAGGTACGATCAAATCGGAGGCGACTCGACCAATCGCTTCTTGCTCACTGTAGCCAAAAATAGCCACGGCTGCGGGATTCCAAGTGATAATTTCTAAATTGAGGTTTAACTCGATAATTGCGATCGGCGTTTGCTGCAATAAAAATGAGATTCTTTGCTGGGATGCTAGCAGTTTTTCTTGGGCTAATTTGCGGTCTGTTATGTCATTAGCAGTTCCGAGAATTTGTTTGGGTTTATCATCGACTGTTCTGAGAAATACTGTATCCCAACTGTGCATCCACCGCCATTCACCGTTTTTGTGTTTCATTCGGTATTGACATTCAATGACATCACCGTCTTTGGCTTTATCTACTTTTTGGATGCTTTCAAAAAAGTTTGGCAAATCGTCGGAGTGGATCAGAATTGGCATCATTGCTGTACCCATATCTTGTATTTCTTGGGCAGTGTAGCCGAGCAGCGTCGAAATTTGTCGGTTGGTATAAACATTCCGCTGTTCAATTACATCGTAAACGTACAATAGGTTGGGATTGGAATCGGCGATCGCTTGAATGAAGTGTTGGCTCTCTCTGAGTGCGGATTCTGTTTGTTTGCGAACGCTAATATCTCGCGCCACGATAATCACTGAATCTGCAGTCAGCGGCGAAACTTTAGCGTCGAGGCAAACGTCGCGCTCTCCGACTTTAAAGCTATATTCAACATTAATGCTTTGCTTAGTTTTTAGAGCTTGTTGGATGGCCTTTAACACTAAATCTGCTACAGGTTTAGGCAAGACTTCGTGAGCGGTTTTGTTAATCATTTCGCTGGGAGGTTTCACCAAATTTGTTGATGCTGTCGGGGCAATTTTGATGCAGCGCCCTTCTGCATTTCTCACTAAAACTGTGTCAGTCATCGCGGCAAAAATCGCCCGCAATTCTGTTTCCGATTCTTGCAGAGCTTGCTCGGCGCGGACACGGGTGCGAATTTCTGCTTGCAGCACTTTATTTTGCCGATCGAGCTGCTGAATTCGGTTTTTTTCTCGTTCGATCAGTTTAGTTTGAGCGATAGCGAGTCCTACTTGAGCCGCCACAGCTTCTAATAAGTCGATTTCCTCGGAAGTCCATTCCCGGTAGCGATCGCACTGGTGCAAACAGATAGCACCGTTTGCCCTGCCTTGGTAAGAAGTGCGAATTGCCAGCATCGATTTTAACCCAACCTTCTGGCAAATCGGTTGAACAGCTTGCAACAGAGGGTCTGAATAAACATTGTTGGAGGCGATCGCCAGATCTTGTATCATCATTTGTATGACGTGAGGATTGCCCCAAATTGGAACAGGTACGTTCCGAATAGATTCGCAATCGGGTTCGAGATACTCTGCCGCCAGAGGAATATCAACTTGAGGGCTAGTAACGTAAGTATGAATCAAACACCGATTGACGCAGAATGCCAGACCGATTTGAGTAGCAGCTATTTGAAATATTTGTTCTGGCTGCAAGCTGGAGCGAATTTCTTGAGTTATTTTTGCGATCAGCAATTCTCGCTGCACTTGCCGTTCTAAAGCAGCTTTAGCTCCAGCCATTTCTATTTCTGCGTGCTTGCGCTCGCTGATATCAAAAAGTACGCCATACCAAACAATATCGCCATTATCGCGCATTTCTGGCCGAGAATTAGATTCCAGCCATTTGAGTTTGCCCGACGGTGTAACAATCCGCCATTCACAGGCAAAAGGTTCTAAAGTTTGGGCGCTAGTAGCAATTTGTTTCACCAGATATTCTTGGTCATCTGGATGATTTTGATCGAAGCAAAAGTCGGGATTTTTTAATATTTCTTCACTTTCTAATTCGTAAATCTCCCGACAAGCATAACTAATATATTCAAACTTAAAACTTCCATCGGGCTTCTTGATAAATTGATAAAGAACTCCCGGTATATTGACCGCCAATTTCTGCAACCGCGCTTTGCTTTCCCGGAGTGATTGTTCTGTTCGCTTGCGGAATTCTACCTCTTGTTGCAGTTGGGCATTCTGCTGTTTTAATTGTTTTGATAGCTGTTGTATAGTCAATTGACTCTCGATCCGCACTAAAACTTCTTCCACTTGAAAAGGCTTAGTAATGTAGTCAACACCGCCGACTTCAAAAGCTTTAACTTTGTGAAAAATTTCCTCAAAAACACTCAAAAAGATAACCGGAATTTCTCTCGTTTTTTCGTTGGATTTAAGTCGAGCACATACTTCATATCCGTTCATTTTTGGCATAGCAATATCTAGCAAAATCAAGTCTGGGAGAACGGTTAAATTAGCATTGACCGCCATTTCTCCCGAAATCGCCCGCTGAACTTTATACCCTTCTTTCGTCAATATGTTTGATATAAACCGCAGATTGTGGGGCTGATCATCAATAATTAAAATGTGAATACTTTCTTTGTCAAATATCATTTTTTGTCGGGTTATGGTGATTTTTTTAGTAATAGCAGCAGATTGATGATTTAATAAATTTAGCGATTCCTTCCGATCCTAATTATTTATTAAACCTTTTCAAACTCAGCAAATAGAGGATTAACTTTAGATAGTAGCCATCAACTAACGCACCTTCTATTTTTTAAACTTATTGGTTGCTTGTCTTAAGTTTGCCACTCAAACTAACCTTACTTAACCACATTTTATTGTTCCCAAAAATCGCCTTATTTGCTGTACAAATTAAGTCTGCCAAAAAACCATAATTGCTTAGGCACTCCAGACCAAAGCAACCGGGTGTTTTAACTTTGTTCAATGGCTGCGACAAAGTATTTTGGTATAACCCGGTTGATGCGCCCATGACTGTTTTTTGCTTGACTTTAGGATTAAAACTCCCAGGAGGATAACGCAAGTTTCTGGACATTCTGCTGCCACATTCAAAGGGTTTTAGCCGAGATACACACCTGGACATACCACGAGGCGAAGAAACCGTTTTTTTTACTCTTGTCGCTGCAACAAAGTATGGCTCTGAAAAACCTCGGTTTTGACCCACCCGCTCATCAGTCTTAAGATATTTATAGGTAAATAAGAGTATAGATGCGATCCATCCATTGGCCCCCACAGCCTACCATATAAACTATTTTCTCTGTCTTTTCTATGCCAGCAATTCCTTAAGCTTAGCAATATTTTCATTGCTTAAGTAAATTTTAATTTCTAGTTCTTGGTCGGATTCCCACAGCAGCAGCAGATTATCTTCGCCCAAGGCGATTTCGGGATTGTTTAATTCAAGTGTTTGATATTTAACTTCGGGAATTCCTACGCGAATTACCAGTTCCGCTTCCAACTGAGGATAGATGTACAATTGCTGTTGCAAGTTGTCAAGTTCTAATTTGTCAACAGTGTTGTTACGTTGGACAGGAGAATCGGGTATGTACCAATATAGAGTTTCCTCCCGAATTTCAGGATTGACTATCACAAATGTTTCGTCAAAACGCTGGGGATGCCAGTGAATTTCGCTCAGACCGCCGATTTGCGGAATCAGTCGCTCTACCCAGCTAATTTCTTTCCCGTTCAGGTTTGCCCACCACTGACTAATATTATCGAGATTGTCAACATTTTCGGGGTCGGTGCTGCCGGACTGCCAGACTGTTTTTAGTTGTTGCATATACAGGTTCTCCAGCGAATTTTAATTTGAGATTGCAGGTGTTCAATTGGAGATTCATTCGTTATACAATAATTTTAATGGACTTACCAATTATTTACCACGAAGATTACGTTGCACCTCTGCCATCGGCTCACCGCTTCCCGATGGCAAAGTTTCGGATGCTTTACGAGATGCTGCTCGCGGACGGGGTAGCAGATAAATCGCAATTTCACGCTCCCGAACTTCCCCCTCAAGAATGGATTGAATTAGTCCACGACCACTCCTATGTTCAAGCTTACTGCAACGGGACGCTCGATAACAAAGCGACTCGGCGAATTGGTCTGCCTTGGAGTCGGGCTCTTGCTAATCGCACTTACACTGCGGTTGCAGGAACTGTACTAACTGCCAAGCTCGCTTTAGACTACGGTTTGGCTTGCAATACTGCGGGCGGAACTCATCACGCCTTCCCTGCTTTTGGGTCTGGTTTTTGTATTTTTAATGATTTGGCGATCGCCTCTCGCGTCTTACAAAAAAATGGTTTAGTTCGCAAAGTTTTAATTGTCGATTTAGATGTCCACCAAGGAGACGGAACCGCTGTAATTTTCCAAGATGACAGTAGCGTTTTTACTTTCTCGATGCACTGCGAAGTCAATTTTCCCGGCATCAAACAAAAGGGCGATTTAGATGTACCTTTGCCTGTAGGTATGGAGGACGACGAATATTTACAAACCTTGGATAAATTCCTACCAGATTTGCTGTCAAATGTCAAGCCAGATTTAGTTTTGTACGATGCTGGAGTAGACCCTCATCACGGTGACAAACTGGGAAAATTAGCTTTAACTGATACGGGCTTATTTCGCCGGGAAATGCAAGTTTTGATGGCGTGTTTGGCTGGTGGCTATCCCGTTGCCTGCGTGATTGGCGGGGGCTATTGCGATGACGCTAAGGGGTTAGTTTATCGGCATTCGCTGCTGCACCGAGCTGCCAGTCAAGCCTATAGGCAGTATCGACTTTGATCCAGAGGGGCGAGATTTAAAATTGACTTCAGTATTGTTTGGCGATATGATTCCGTGTTTAGGGTGTCAATTAATACTAAAAACTGGCTAAGCTGTTGTGCATTTAATTTGTATTTTGAGGGCGGGCTTTCGGGCCCAACCCTACTCCCCAAAAGGGGAAAAATTTATTTTACTATGCAATTTAAATGCGGATTAGCTGAAAGTGGTATTAAAATAGATATATCGCATTTAATTGTAGTGTATTTTATGAACTCCAACTCGTTAAATATCACAGAAGATGGAGACAAAGAACCAACTTTGATGCCCATAGACAAGCGCTACCTGCTAGTCCTCAACATCCCATTGTTCTGCGATTTCAAAGGCAGCAGGTATCTCGATTTAATGTGTGTGGGCTAAAGACATAACCCAACACTTCAAGTATTTGAAAAACTTCACGCTAGCATCTCCGTGCGTGCGAGAACCCCCCCGAAAATACAATAAAGGTGGATTCGGAAACATCATTTGCTGATGCTAAATTTATTGACCTTCCCTCCCCAAATAGCTTTGCCAAAGCAATATTGCTGCTGCCGGCAACGGTTGCCCAGCTTTGGGGCGCGATCGCATCTTCAGATATCGTACATAGTGCCGTAGCAGGCTGGCCGATTCCGATGGCATGGTTAGTGACGCCAATAGTCCTGATACAGCGGAAACCATACCTGCTCATAGTTGAGTCCGCACCGTGGCTGCTGCTGCCGGGAACCCCTGCCAGCATTAAAGCCAAAATTCAAGCTTACATATACGAAACATTGAATCGCTGGTGCATAAACAGCGCCGACTTGACAATCTTTACACAGGGAGAATATCAGCAAAGTTTATTAAAAAAACGACACAACAAAAGTCACATAATTCACGCTTCGTGGATAGATGAAGAAAATATCATTTCGGAAGCAGAGGCGACTAAAATATGGCAGGAAAAACTGTCAGCCTCGCCCAAACAACTAAAAATTCTATTTGCGGGCAGATTGGTTCCAGAGAAAGGCCTGTTAGTTCTCCTAGAAGCAATGAAAGTCTTGGAGGAGGAAAACATTCCCGTCAAGCTGGACATACTAGGTGAAGGCGAACTGTTAAGCAACTGCCAAGCAGCCAGCAAGGCAATGCAAAAATCGGTACAGATAGAAATTTTGGGAACTATTCCTTACGGCAGAGAATTCTTCGGCCGGCTGCAACAATATCATGCTGTTGTGGTTCCCAGTACCTCAGACGAACAGCCCAGAATAGCATACGATGCTTATTCCCAGGCCGTATCGGTACTGGCAAACAACACCGCCGGACTCCGCGACTGTATCGAAAACGTTATCACAGGCTTGATCGGTAATTGCAATGACCCAGTTGATTTAGCAAACTTGCTCAAACAGTCGGGAGAAAACTTGAACCTACTTCAAAATATGGGCATGGCAGGTCTGAAATATGCTCACCGCCTGACTCACGAAGAAATACACCGGCAGCGGTGGCAGCTTTTGTCAATTATGTTGGAGCAATCAAAAAAGTAAGTAGGTAGGCGCAAATAAACCGGGCTGTGTAACCGAATGTAAAGCTGCCAGAACCTTTGGGATTGCTTCGTTTCACGGAGTGACCCTCGCTTTTGACTACTTGTGTATTTTCCCACTCATGTACTTAGGCGATACCTGCACTCCGGGCGATCGCTCCAGCTTGCCAGATGGATACAACTTGAGCTAAAAAGTTGTTAAACCAACAACGGTACTTATGTCGAAGGCCAGCGAGTCCAATCACCCCTATCCACTGCTGGTTGTCATTGTTAACTACCGAACCTCTAGTTTGACAATAGACTGCTTGCGCTCTCTAGTTAGCGAAGTTCAATCGCTGCCCGGTATGCGAGTTGTAGTTGGCGACAATGCTTCAGGCGATCGCTCCGTCGAAGAAATTAGTAGTGCGATCGCCTCAGAAGGCTGGAATGAATGGGCATCCTTCCTTCCCCTAAACCGCAACGGCGGATTTGCCTTCGGCAACAACGCCCTGATCCGTCCCGCCCTCCAATCCACCAATCCTCCTCCTTACTTCCTGCTGCTCAACCCAGACACCATAGTTCGCCCCGGTGCCTTAAAAGCCCTCGTCGATTTCATGGAATCCCACCCCGAAGCCGGCATCGCCGGCAGCCGCTTGGAAGACCCCGACGGCACGCCCCAAGAGTCAGCTTTTCGGTTTCACAACCTCTTTACCGAACTCGATTTTGGTTGGCGGACAGGCTTTATATCCAAGTTATTAGCCAACTGGGCCGCAGCGCCTCCCATTTCTCAAAAAACCTGTCAAACTGATTGGGTAGCTGGAGCCAGCATGATCGTGCGTCGCGAAGTATTTGAAAAGATTGGCTTGATGGATGAAGCTTATTTCATGTACTGCGAAGAAATGGACTTTTGTCTGCAAGCGAACAAAGCTGGCTGGAGTTGCTGGTACGTACCCGAAAGTCGTGTTGTCCACTTAGTCGGCCAAAGCTCAGGCGTCACTGACACCAAAAAGCCCGCCAAGCGGCTGCCCACCTATTGGTTTGATTCCCGACGTAGGTACTTTATCAAAAACTACGGCTTGGTTTACACAGCATTAACTGATATATCCTGGGCTTCCGGTTTTGCAGCGTGGAGGGTTCGCCGCGTACTTCAAGGCAAACCCGATGGCGATCCACCAGAATTGCTGAGGGATTTTGTATTAAATAGTGTATTTTTTAAGGGGGGTAAGATTGAAAAATCCAAAAACTTTTAAAGGGAGTTGGTAAATCGGTAAAAGCTAACTAAACCAGGTTAACCTAGGCAAGCAAAATATTTTAGGATGCAGCCGAGAAATTAGTATTCTCGATCGATAAAACCGGATTGCTCCTTCCTCAGAAACCTGACAGACCCATTAATATCGTCGGCATCTAGCAATAGAGTAAACAAGAAATAGCGTGAATTAGAGCTTATGGTAACTGAGCAAAACTTAATCACCAGTGAAAATCAAGTAGAAAGCCCCGGCCTGGGATTGTGGCAGCAAATTAAAGAAGACTGGATTGCTCATGGTCGAGATTGGACAAAACCGGGATTTCGCGCCGTAGCAGTGCAGCGTTTTGGCGTCTGGAGAATGCAGGTAGAACCGAAATTACTGCGAGCTCCTTTGAGCATTATTTATCGAGCACTCTACCGAAAAGTCCGCAATAGTTACGGGATAGACTTGCCTTACACTGTGAAGCTCGGTCGTCGGGTGGTGATTGAACATCAAAATGCTATTATTATTCACGGATATTGTACGATCGGCGACGACTGTATTCTCCGTCAAGGTGTAACGTTGGGAAACCGCTATTTGGACAAACCGCTAGAATCCCCTCAATTGGGCGATCGGGTTAACGTCGGCGCTGGTGCAAAAATCCTCGGCAAGGTCAACCTAGGAGACGACGTAAATATCGGTGCCAATGCTGTAGTTTTATCAGATATTCCTGCAGGTCAAACTGCCGTTGGTATCCCTGCCAAAATTATCAAATCCCGGCCTGCTGAAAACAATGCTTAAATCATTTTCTTCCTTATAGATTCTGCTATCACTCTGCGGAGATTAAATAAATCTCCCTAGTCAAGTTAGAAATTACTTTTAAGGTAAACCACACAAATAGGCACAATTGTCTACATCATCAAAAATTTGGACAAACAATGGTTGAGTCAATCACTAAGTCAATCATTTCTGCTACAGAACCAGACTGGAGCCGCGAAAAACTTAGCAAGTGGTGGGAACCCAGTCGCCAACTGCTCAAATCTATCCGCAACTATCAAAAGTGGCAGCAGCAGGGTGGAATTGGAGGATATATTTTATGCCGTTGGAACGTGCTCCAGCATCGATTTTGGAGCGTTGTCACTGCAACAGACATCCCTTTGAACTGCCAAATACAAGGAGGACTGCTGCTGACTCATCCTAATGGCGTTGTCATTCATCCCAGTGCTTCCATTGGCCCTAACTGTCTGATTCTTCAGCAGGTGACAATTGTTGCTGATGTCAAAATCGGCGGTCATGTCGATATTGGTGCCGGAGCTAAAATTATTCGCTCCGTAACGATCGGCGATCATGCTTTGATTGGTGCCAATGCTGTGGTGATTTGTGATGTGCCACCCGGTGCAACCGCAGTGGGAATACCGGCAAAAATAATCGAAAAAAAAACCAGGAAGTCTGACAAATAATTTCTAAAAGTCGCAGAAAAATTATGAAATTAGCTGGACTTTTATTAAAATATAAAAGGAACTGCTCAGTAGTCGCATTCAAAAGGTAAAACTTGAAACAAATTGGATTAGTGGCGATCGGACGAAATGAAGGGCAGCGCCTCCGCCAGTGCCTAGTCTCAGCCACAGACAAAGTTGCCCGCGTCGTCTACGTCGATTCCGGCTCAACAGACGGTAGCCTAGAGTTAGCCCGATCGCTGGGAGCCGATACAGTAGAACTAGACTTATCTATACCGTTTACCGCAGCCCGCGCCAGAAATGAAGGCTTTGCCCGCTTGCTGGAACTAGCGCCAGACATCGAATTTGTCCAATTTGTGGACGGTGACTGCGAAGTAGTTGATGGATGGATCGATCGAGCCTACAGCGAACTCGCAGCCAAACCCGACTTAGCAGCAGTATGCGGGCGGAGGCGCGAACGATACCCCAAAGCAAGCATCTACAACCAATTGTGCGACATCGAGTGGGATACCCCCATCGGCGAAACCAAAGCCTGCGGTGGCGACTCCATGATGCGCGCCACAGCATTTCAGCAAGTCGAAGGTTTCAATCCCGCACTAATAGCCGGCGAAGAACCCGAACTGTGCTTGCGACTTCGCCAAAAAGGTTGGAAAATCCTCCGCTTAGACGCAGAAATGACCCTGCACGACGCGCAAATGACCAGTTTTGTTCAGTGGTGGAAGCGCGCCCAAAGAGCTGGTTACGCCTACGCCGAGGGTTCCTGGATGCACGGAAGCGAACCAGAGCGCCATTGGGTCAAAGAAACCCGCAGCACCTGGTTTTGGGGCTTAGTCTTGCCAGCCCTAGCCTTGGCAATGATATGGCCGACAAAAGGCTGGAGCTTGTTACTATTGAGTGGCTACCCCTTAGCAACCTATCGCACCTATAACTATTATCTAAAGCATCGGGCTTTCACCACTAAAGACTCAGCCATCTACGCTTGGTCTTGCGTATTAGCCAAATTTCCCCAGCTACAAGGTCAAATCCAGTTTCACCAGTGCCGATTGCTGGGGCAGCAGAGCAAGTTGATCGAATACAAAACAGCCAACTCTATTCATTCAGCCAGCTAGAATTACAGCTAACGTCCCAGAAAGTCAACCCCTGAGTAGCAAACAAATGAGCGATCAACAATTAAAAGTTTTACTAATTGTAGAGCAGTGTAATCCTGACTGGGCATCAGTACCTTTGGTGGGGTACAATTTTTTTCAAGAAATCAATAATTTAGCTGATGTAACCCTCGTCACCCATATTAGAAATAAACCAGCTCTCGAAAAACACCCAGAATACGAAAAAGTTGTCTACCTTGAAGAAGGAAAGTTAACCAAACAATATTATAAAATAGTCGAAAAACTCACCGCAAACGGGCGAGTCAATTGGCCTCTTTATAATACCTTGAGCTACCCAATTTATGAAGAATTTAATCAGCAAGTATATGAAAAATTCAAAGGACAAATCCTCAACGGAGATTATGACATAGTTCATGCAATTACCCCGATGATGCCGCGGTATCCGTTTAAGGTAGTCAGTGTTTGCCAGCAGACTCCTTTTATTCTAGGCCCTGTGAATGGGGGCATTCCCTTTCCACCAGGTTTTCAAGAAACGGCAAAACAAGAATTTGCTCAATTCAACTTTTTGAGAGCAGTTGGTCGAGCATTAATTCCAGGTTATGTAGAAACTTACAAAAAAGCCGACAAAATTTTAGCAGGTTCAACATATACTTTAAATATGCTAAAAGATTTGTTTGCAATACCGGACCAAAAAATTGATTTGTTTTACGAAAATGGCATTTCGGAGGATTTCTTAAACCATACAAGTATCCCAATTAAAGATGTTAGCCATATCAATCTGCTTTTTGTGGGTCGATTAGTGCCTTACAAATGTGCCGATATTGTCATTGAGTCTATTGGGAAATTAGAGCAGGGAATTAAAAGTAAAATCCGCTTAACTATAGTAGGAGACGGGGCAGAAAAAAATAACTTGGAAAACCGAGTAAAGGAGCTTAATCTAGGGGAAATAGTTAGTTTTGCCGGATGGGTAAATCAACAAGAAACTCTGGATTATTACAGGAAAGCAGATATTTTTTGCTTCCCTTCAATCCGAGAGTTCGGGGGCGCAGTGGTAATGGAAGCTATGGCTTGCGGACTCCCCTGCATAGTTGCCAATAACGGCGGTATTGGTGAATACGTGAATGAAGAAACTGGTTTTAAGATCGAGCCGATTTCTAGAGAGTATCTAACACAGGAGTTGACAAGTAAAATTAAGCTGTTAGTCGAAGATGATCGGCTGCGGGAAAGTATGTCAGCTAAGGCGATCGAAAAAGCCAGAGAATTTGCCTGGGAGAACAAGGGCATCAAAATCGTCGAAATTTACGAAAGAATGCTCGGTGAGAAAGGTGTTGGTGCATCGGCATAGCAGCAGATAAATATCCTTGAATTAAAAATTAGAAAGTAGGTAAGAAATGAAGGCAAAAATCGGATACTTTATTCCCCAATTTCCCGGACAAACACACATTTTTTTGTGGCGGGAGCGACAATTTCTTGCACAACTTGGAATTGAAACAGATTTAGTATCAACTCAACCGCCACCCAGAGCGATCGCTTCTCACGTATGGGCAGAAGAAGCTCAAAAAAATACTATTTATCTATTTCCCTTGGCTGCGAAAGATTTTATTAACTCATTCCTAGAGGTTCTCAAAGCAGGTCCCGCTGCATGGTGGCAATGCTTAGCAGTTATTGCCAAAGCGACAGATACATCGTTATTTGAAAAAGTTAAACTCTTAGCACTGGTTTTGGTTGCTGGGAAACTAGCAGGGTTAACAAAAACAAAAGGTTGGTCTCACATCCACGTTCATTCCTGTGCCAATTCCGCCAATATAGCCTTATTTAACTCAATTCTTACAGGCTGTACTTACAGTATCACTCTTCACGGGCCTACTCTAGAAGTGTACGGGTCAAATCAGGAACAAAAGTGGAAAAATGCTGCTTTTGCGATCGTCATATCTCAACTGCTTCTCAATGATGTCAAAAATAAATTAGCGAACTTTCTTCCCAAACAATTAGCTGTTGCTCCCATGGGAGTTAATATTGCAGAAATTAAACGCAGCAGCCCTTACAAGCCTTGGCAAGAAGGAAGTCCGTGCAAGATTTTTGCTTGCGGCCGCCTCAACCCGGTGAAAGGTCATAAATACTTGATTGAGACTGTAGAATTGCTGCGAAATCGGGGATTTGACGTGAGGCTGCAAATTGCAGGCGAGGATGAACAAGGGGGCAGCGGATATCACCAAGAGCTACAAAAAATCATTGAAGATAAATCGATGTCCGAATGCGTGGAGCTACTTGGGGCTGTTTCGGAACAGCGAATTCGCCAAGGTCTAGAAGCAGCTCACATTTTCGCTTTGGCAAGTTTGAATGAAGGAGTTCCGGTTGCTGTGATGGAAGCAATGGCGATGGAAGTGCCGTCGGTTGTTACTAATGTAGGCGGAACTTCTGAGCTAGTAGATGACGGCGTGGATGCTGTATTAGTCCAATCAGAAAAACCCGAAGAAATGGCCGATTCGATCGTCAATATACTGCAAAATCCCGAACTTGCTTTGAGCCTCAGTCAGGAATCCCGGAAAAAAATCATGGCGAAATTTAGCCACGGCCGCAGTGCAGAAACTTTAGCTCAGTGTTTGGAAAAACTTGGAATAACTAACCCGTCTTAGTTATTCCAAAGAACAAATTTAATCTCAGATTACATAAATCCAGTTGAGTCCAAACAAGTTATGCGAATTTTAATTGTTGCTCAGAACGCTTCAACTAAATTCGGTGGCGAGTCATTGCTGCCGGTCAACTATTTCCGGATACTTCGATCGCGCCACATAGAGACATGGTTAGTGGCGCACGCCCGCACCCAGGCAGAACTCACAGGGCTGTTTCCAGAAGACTGCGATCGAATGCACTTTGTACCGGACACTTGGCTGCACCGACTGCTTCACAATTGCGGGCGATTTATCCCTGAAAGAGTTAATGAGTTTACTTTTGGGCTGCTATCTCACCTGTACACCCAAGTGCTACAGCGTCGTATTGTCCGGTGGCTGGTGAGCAAACACGAGATTGATATTGTACACGAACCGACACCAGTCTCGGCAACAGTTCCTTCGTTGATGTTCGGGTTGGGAGTTCCGGTAGTTATCGGGCCGATGAACACGTCGGTTAAATTTCCTCTGGCTTTTCGATCGCGCCAAAGTCCTATCATTGATATTTTAATCGAGATCGGTTACCAGTGCGTCGATTTCTTCAATCGTCTTTTTCCCGGTAAAATCAAAGCGGAGACGCTGTTAGTGGCAAACGATCGGACGAAGCAGGCACTGGCATCTGGAGTGCAGGGTAAAGTTATTGAACTTGTGGAAAACGGCGTGGATTTCTCGGTGTGGCGATCGGACTCTAGCTTATCAAGAGCAGCGACCGGGCAGGTTCATTTTATATTTTTAGGGAGGCTGATCGGCTGGAAAGCTGTAGATTTGCTGTTGGAAGCCTTCGCACCCGTCGTCGCTCAAACTGATGCAGTCTTGGAAATCATCGGTGATGGGCACATCCGAGGGGAACTCGAAGCTCAAACAGCTCGTTTAGGCATCGACAGCAACGTTGTATTTAGTCGCTGGCTGTCTCAGGAAGACTGCGCTCTCAAAATGCAACAAGCTGATGCAATGGTTTTTCCCAGTTTGCGGGAATGCGGGGGGGCAGTGGTGATGGAGGCAATGGCAGTGGGCTTGCCTGTCATAGCAACGAACTGGGGTGGCCCGGCAGATTATCTGAATTCCACTTGCGGTATTTTAGTAGAACCGACTTCTAAAGAAGGATTTGTCCAGGGACTGACAGATGCGATGCTCAAGCTGGCTCATTCACCAGAATTGCGACAGAGTATGGGTTCTGCGGGACGGGAACGAGTCCAGCAGCATTTTGATTGGGAACGCAAAGTCGATCGAATACTTGATATTTATCAACAAACGATCGACGATTGCCCGAAGCATTAGGTAGCCGACCATTAAAGCATAAAGCAGCAGCTTTCAACCTGAAAGCTGCTGCTTTGGCGTGCTAAAAAAGTATGTGGTGGCCCAAAGACCGCGCTCTACATCCTAGCTAGCTAAAAACGGGTTAACCCGTTTGTTTGGTTAACCCGCGAGCTTGGAAACATGCAGTTCAATTAGTTTTGCACTACCAGCTTAACGTTGGCATTTTGCAAACCGCGCTGCTTGACTGCTGCCAAGGTCTTGTTGACTGCGTACTTCTGGTTGATGGAGTTGATTAACTCAGTTTGATTGTGCTTTTTGGCGACGCCCCAGAGGTCGGCAATCAGGTCAAAAGAACCATCGCTATTGCGAGACCAACCCAGGTCATATTCGCCTTCGAGAATCGCCACGATGTCGGAGCGAACGCGCTGACCGTTATAGCCACGAACATCAGCTTCTGACTTGACTGAAATGCCCAAGTCGCGCAGGGAAGCTTTCAGGATTTCGGCATCGGTGATTTTGGTACGCAGAGTGCTAAAGTGAGACATTGGATTTCCTCCTAATAAAACTGAGAGAGAAACAACAACGGTCTGGATTTAACGGTGCCGCTGGGCGGCTCTTGAATCGAACTGCTAGCTTTTGCTAGCCTTTGCTCCTGTTTGGACCAGGAGAAAGCTTTTAGAATTCCATTCGCTGGTATTCAGCGACGGAAGACGCAGCGGGCCGTGCACGCTGTCTAGCCCAATCTCGAAGGGCGGTGACCTGTTCGGTCATTGTTTTAGACAGTGGCATTGTAGATTTAATGGCCGCGATGATGTCTAGCTGCGTAAACTCTCGATCTTGAGCGAAGGCTTCGTACATTGCGGCTACTAGCGCTTGCTCAATCTCTGCACCTGAAAAGCCCTCGGAAACATTGGAAAGTTGCTCTAAATCGAAGCGAGTAATTTCCCGACGGCGCTTTGACAGGTGAATCTTAAATATATCTTGGCGTTCTTCTTTGGTAGGCAGATCAACAAAGAAGAGTTCGTCGAATCGGCCTTTCCTCAAGAATTCTCCCGGCAACCGCTCGATTCGGTTGGCTGTTGCCATTACGAAGACTGGGGAAGTCTTTTCTTGCATCCAAGTGAGGAAGGAACCGAAAATCCGGCTGGAGGTGCCTCCGTCTGAGTCGGCAGAACCAGTGCCTCCTGCAAAGGCTTTGTCTAGTTCGTCGATGAAGAGGAGGGCTGGAGAGATGGATTCTGCGGTTTTGAGGGCATTGCGGAGGTTGGCTTCCGATCGACCCACCATCGAGCCGTCGTAGACTCTACCCATATCTAGCCTCAGCAGGGGCAGTCCCCAGAGGCGGGAGGTGGTCTTGGCAATCAGCGATTTTCCGCATCCCGGTACGCCGAGAATTAACATCCCTTTTGGTTGGGGCAGGCCGTATTCTCTCGCCCTTTCTGTAAAGGCGTTGGAACGCTGTCTCAGCCACCGCTTCAGCTCTTCTAAACCGCCGACTGCATCCAGGGTTTCGTCTTCTTCAATAAACTCTAGAATGCCGTTGCGCCGAATTAATTGCTTTTTCTCCGAAAGAACTATGTCTACTTCTTCTTCTGTGAGGCGCCCAGTCGAAACTTGGGCTTTGCGATAAACTTTTTCAGCTTCGTCCTTGGTCAATCCCAAGGCTGCTTTTAAAAGTTTTTCTCGCGCTTCTGTGGTAATGCGTCGCGATTGCGTTTGCTCCAACTGACCAGACAATACTTGGTTTAGTTCCTTCATGTCTGGCAACGCGAAGTCTAATACCACTACTTCCTTTTCTAGCTCGATCGGAATTTGCTGCAAAGGAGACATCAGTATAATTGTCTTTTGCGTTCCTTTGAAGTTGGCGATCGCATCGCGCAACCACCTCGTTACCGGAGGAGAATCTATAAAAGGATGCAGATCTTTGAAAATGTAGATGCTAGCGTTACTGTTGGGTTCTCGCTGCCTGATCACCCATTCAATTGCTGCCTCTGGCGAGACGGTGTTGTGTTGGGTGGTGGTGCGGGGTTGACCATACTCCACAATGCCGTGAGTTACAGTCCAGATAAATACTCGTCGCTGTGGTTTGGCTTGAGCTATTGTCGAAATTGCTTGCTCACACCGCTCTTCCTCGGATGTCACGAGGTAGATCAGAGGATATTGAGCTTGGATTAGAATACTGATCTCTTCTTGCATAGTCCTCGACCCACTAGAGACGGTGCTATCTTTGCTGAATCTCAATGCTGCCCTTAGCCCTCTTACTGAAAATTTCAGTTTTAGCTTTTTGGGGAAGCAAGGCATTCTTAGCAGGGAACCAATTCTTCCTCTCCCGGTTTGGCCGTGCTGGCACTGACGCCCGACACTTGCTTTACTGGAAGATCCTGTTCAGCCAATACGCTCGGCTGACTTGTTACGGATGCCAGTTCTCCATCTCGCATTACTACTGAACCCGTGCATTCTGGACAGTTGTATACCCGATGGGTTTGTCCGTAGGAGGCTTCTACTTCGTCAACCAGTTCGGGATTTCCTAGGTAGAAGACAATTGCCCTTTCTGCAATTGATGACATCGGTTCAGTTTCGACTGCGGCTCGGATTTTGAGCTGGCGATGCAGTTCTGGTGGAAGATACAATGTAACTTTTTGCTTTTCTTGCATATGACAGTGAATTGACTTACCCGGGTATGTATATCAGATTAGCCACTTAATTCTTTGCTGTCAAGCCTCTATGCTGCTTTAGCGTCATCTTGTAATATTTCGTTACATTGGATGTGACTCTGGGGCAGTTAACAACGAAAAAGTTAGGGGTGTAGCTGATGAGGCAGAGGTGCAGCGGCAGGTATGGGTAGTGTCAAGGACGATCAACCAACTATAAATATGGACAATAGATATATAGGAGTGGGGCCAACAAATTCTTTGAGTCGCCATCTGGGGTAAGGTGCGCCATCAGCACCCAGCCCGCTCATGAGTGCGCCGTAAGCGCCGGTGGACTCAGTACACAACGAAGTTACTAACTTTGGGCGCTTTGATTTTGAAACCAAACTCCCCCAAGCAGTTTTTATTGCTTTAAGTGTGAAAAATCCGAAGGTGAAATAGCAGTTTTCGGCTTTTGATCGGGCTCAGATTTAACACCCCTGGACAGCGCTAGCGCTCAGCACCCTATGGTTAGACTTTTTGGATGACATTGTGTAAGGTGTTACGCACTTAATTTTTTTGCCCCAATGCTCGCTACAGGGATTCTAGGCTGCCAAATCTTAAATTTAGAGGGGTGTCAGCTTATCTTTAAATAGGGCAGTGCTGGGTAATATATACTTGGAGGCGGACTTGCTAACCTGAAATTTTTAATTTTAGATATCAAAGAACTGACTGATGGATTTAGACCAACAGATTCAAGCATTGATCGAAAAAGCTCCGCCCGACGGTTCGACGCCACAAATCTTAAAGGCGATCGCCCCGGCCCTGGTGTTAATTGCCCAACAGCTACAGCACCTCGAATACTCGATCCTGCAAGCGGTAGACCAAAGTTGGGCGATCGTGGTTTTGAGCAATCTCAAGCAACCGGGACGGGAGAAGAAGGTGATTTATGCTTGGACAAGTATTAAAGATGCGTCGCAGGCTGCGGCTGCTGGGGGCGATCGCCTCAGACCGGTGCTTTTGCCTGTTACTCACATTTTATTTCAGATGATAGCTCTGGAAGGTCTTGACAGCATTGTTTTTTTTGAAAGTCCCGGAAATCAGGAAGTCGGGACGGAAATCCCTCGCGAGCAAGTACAGAGTTTAATTAACGTTTACTTGCAACAGTATCGATCGGCTCCACCGCCGGATATTGCCTAAACAACTCAATTTTCTATTAATTGGTAACAGGGCATTAGGCATTGGGAATTCCCCATTACCAATTCCCCATTACCAATAAAGTGTAACTTTTTAACCTCTAATAAAGTCTACTCAAAACGTATTCAGCCAAATCAATCAAAGCTTGACGGGACTCTGAATGCGGCAGCGCAGCTAAGTATTCGACGGCTTTCTGTGCGTGATTTGTGGCTAGTTCTAGCGATCGCTCTATGCCTCTAGAATCTTCTACCAGTGCCAGGGCCTGCTCTATATCTCCTTCTTGGGCAAATTCGCGTTCTATGAGAACTTCCAAGTAAGGTTTTTCTTCTAGGGCAAATAGTGCGGGTGCTGTCAGATTACCGCTTCTGAGATCCGAGCCTGCCGGTTTCCCCAAAGTTTCCGTTGAAGCGGTGAAATCTAATATATCATCTACTATTTGGAATGCCAAACCAATGTTCCGACCGTAGTTGTACAAATCGTCTGCTATTTCCGCTGACACCTCGCTCAAACAGCCCGCTGCTTTGGAACTGTTGGCAATTAAAGACGCTGTTTTGTAATAACTTTTTTCGAGGTACGCTTCGATCGACAAGCTAGTGTCAAATCCATTGAGTCCCTGTTGAATTTCCCCCTCAGCTAAATCCATAATCACTTCTGAAAGCAGTTTGACTACTGGCAGGTTGTCGAGATTGGCCAAATGCCAGGAAGATTGAGCAAACAGAAAGTCTCCCGCCAATACTGCCACTCGGTTGTTAAACCGACTGTGAACCGTCGGCACTCCCCGCCGCAGATCCGACTCGTCCACCACGTCGTCGTGGACTAGACTAGCTGTGTGGATCATTTCCGTAATTTCAGCGAGGCGACGGTGTTTTTCCGTGATTTCCCGATCGGGCATAGTCGCCTTGGCCATCAACAGAACGATCGCGGGTCTCACTCGTTTTCCCTTTGTGCCGAATAAGTATTCTGCAGCCGCGTACAAGATGGGATGACGGGCACCCACTAACTGTTTTAAGTTTTCTGTCAACAGTCGCAGGTCTTCTTCAACCGAGGAAAATAGGAGAGTGCTAGAGATCATGGATACGCCGACTCAAGCCGTAAAGTAACAAAATTTTACATATCATATCTTTATTTTAAGGTAATTCTCTGCAATAGAAAAGAAAAATCTAGGCGATCGGCAGTTATTTGTCATCTGCTGCCCGATGGGAGTCACCCGACTGCCATCGGCGAGTTGCCTACTCTCAGAGGGGTTGCCCCTATTGTATCGAATTGTTAAGGACACTGCCAAAAAATCTCTAAATCCCAAAAACCCTGTGTTATTATGGGTATTAAGGATTTAAACAATTCTATACATTAAGTACAGCCAGACTGGCAGGTAGCTTTTAGGTGCCTGTAAAAGTTTCGTAGAGCCAGCCTTGTTAGTCGATCGCAGCCAAAATTTCTGGGACAGATTTTTAGTTCCTCGCGGCTAAAAGTTATCAGAAGTTAAGATTAGCGCATCTTATGTGCACGGTAGCTCAAAGCAGCTAAAGTGGATGGTTTTAGGCTGTTTAAGCATCTGTAAAGCAGTAAATCATTATTGATGACCGGGAACGCCTAAATGTTCCCGCAGGCTTGATATGGAAAAACAGCCTTCAGAACCAAGGCATGGTCTTGCGTGCTGACTTAATGTAGTAGGTATTGAACTTGTCCTGCTCCTCCTCGTCCTTGACTTTTGGTTCTAATTATGATTTATCGCGATATTCCTCTAATTATTCCCATTCTGGCCGCCGGCTATGTAATGACTATTTATGTAGTGCTGATGTTGGCCGAACGCAGCGCTAAAATAACTCGATTGGGCGAGTAGTGCACTGCTGGGCAGCCGAAGTCGGCAGCAGCGTCCTCGCTTCACCCTTGAGAATTCGGAATACTCAATAATAACCCTGCCTTGAATGCTTGCGCGCAAAGGCAGGGTTATTATTTACAATTGCGGGCACGGTTATTTTTTTGGCTGCTAGTTACTGCAACAGGTAGCTACAGTTATCGATGTTCAATGCCAAAAGCCTCAGAGGCAAGATATTAGATTTAGTACCAGCTTGTATCGCTCACAGCAAATATCATGTCAGGCAAACCCGGCTAATATTCCGAGAAAGCTATTAAAGTGTTCTCAAAAATGCTGAGTTTGAAGTGGTCGGTTATTGTACCCAAAATCTCAATATTCCTATTTTGTAGGTCAATAATTTAGAGAAATAAAACGCGAAATTGCTGACTCTAGCAACCTGCTTGGTCAACTGAAGGAATCCATAAACTTGCACTGCAATCAAATATTTTATTAAAGGGTGCTTAACTTGCTGAGTCAGGCAGATAGTCTCTGCCGTTTATTCACAGCTTCCCAAGAAGAGAAAGAGAATTTGCTACAGATATCCACAAATTTAATTGTTAGTTTTAAATAATCTCGATATAACTGTGTAAGAGAAAAGTAATAGCCAATATTACTGATCCATTAAAACTCTATTAAATTTTGATTAAAATAACTAAAAGACAGAGTAGAAGTTGTCATAAATTCTCAAGCGCCCCTGCCTAAATTGTTGTCTGAGCCAGACCAACTAAAACAAGTTTCGATAAATCTGATGCACAATGCTTTACAAGCTATAGAGAATTGCCTAGTTTTAAAAGTAGAGGTGAGAGCCGAAAATCCGAGCCTGCTCGTCAGTGGCAACTGAATTAGCCGGGAATTTTGCCACGAATATCTGCTCCCTTCTTTACCACAAAACCCGCCGACGAAGGCAGCGGGTTGGGACTGGAGATTATTAAAAAAAGTGTGGAAAAGTATTCGGGTAAAATAGAAGTAACATCAGTTATCGGTCAAAGGACGTGTATTGTGTCAATTCCGATCGCCGTTTAGCGCGATCGCACTAAAAATTATACCAAGGCGTGACTAAAAATGCACCTCTAGACCGATGTCAAACCAGGATGGCGGTTAGCCTACCGCGACTGTAAAATCGGAAATCTAAAATGGTATTAAGTGCCGGTTCCGCCTGCATCTATCCCCCTTGATTTGCCCATGTCAACAACAGTTTCTGATACCCAAAGCTTGCTAGAACAGGCGATCGACCCTAAACCACCGGTGCTGTCTCCAGACACACCTGTGAAAGTCGCAATTGCTGCCATGACTGAGGCGAGTGCCAGTTGTATTTTAATCGCGTTTGAGCAGCAATTGCTCGGAATTTTTACAGAACGCGATGTTGTGAAAATAACTGCTAGCGAAATACCGCTAGCAGGGGTAGCAATTTCTGAGGTGATGACTGAAAACCCGATCGCCATTTCCGTCGATAAAGCGGGGAATATCTTCAAGGTATTGAGTATATTGCGATCGAAAAGAATCCGTCATTTACCCCTCCTAGACGAAGGTGGGAACTTACTAGGCGCTATCACCTGCGAAAGCATCCGTAAAATCCTCAAACCGGCAGACTTGCTGAAAATGTGGCGTGCCGAAGAAATTATGACTAGACAATTAATAGTTACCTCAAGCAGCGCCTCAGTTTTAGAAGTCGCAAAACAGATGAGAACCCAGCGAAAAAGCTGCATAGTCATTTGCACTGACAGCGACAACAAAAATCAGAAACCTGTGGGCATAATTACAGAACGCGACATTGTTAAATTCCAAGCTTCTGGACTAGATTTCGCAGGTACTCCCGTCACCGCCGCGATGAGTTTTCCGCTGATACCGTTGCAGGTAAAAGCCACCTTGTGGCAGGCTCACCAGTTAATGCAGCAGCACCGCATCCGGCGCTTGGTGGTGGTGGACGAGGAAGGATATTTAGCTGGAATTGTAACTGAAATTAGCCTGCTGCAGGCCTTAGATCCGGTAGAAATGCACGCAAATGTCGAGCTTTTGCAGGAAACAGTTGCCGACAAAATTCAGGAGTTGAACAAAATGAACGAAGAATTGCAAAAAGAAGCGTTGCGGAGAACAGAAATAGAAGAAAAATTGCGAATATTAAATGATAACTTGGAAGAACAAATCAAACAGCGAACTTTAGAATTAATTAATGCCAACAGTCAGTTAAAAAAGGAAATACAAGACCGCACTACCGCTGAAGCTGAAGTTCGCCGCCTGAACACCGAACTCGAACAGCGAGTTCTAGACCGCACGGTTCAACTAGCAGCCAGTAACGAAGAATTGCAGCAACAAATTAGTGGTAGAAAATTGCTTGAAGAAAAATTGCACTTTTCTGAAAGGAAAGTGCGCGCCGTTTTTGAAGCGATGACCGACATCGTTCTCGTGCTAGACATTCAGCGGAACATAGAAGTTTTGCCAACCAATGTGGCAGCGGCTTCTGAGCCAGATTGTGATATAGTCAGCTTGACCATAGAACATTTTTTTGACGACGACAACCCGGATGATTGGTGGGTGTTAGTTCAGCAAGTGTTAGAAACACAACAAACTCTCAATTTTGACTACAGTTTAACAGTTTGTGACCGCGAAATTTGGTTTTCCGCCTGCATCTCTCTGTTCTCAAAAGATGCAGTCATTTGGGTTGCCCGCAACATCAACGCCCGCAAAATAGCCGAGTCAGCGCTGTGCAAAAAAAATGCAGAGTTATCTCATACCTTAGAAGAACTGAAGCGGACTCAAAAAGAACTCATTCAATCAGAAAAAATGGCAGCCCTCGGACAGTTAATTGCCGGAGTTGCTCATGAAATAAATTCTCCTTTAGGGGCGATTCGCTCTTCTGTGCAGAACATCGCCGACTTTTGGACGGAACAATTGCAGCAGTTGCCGATATTTTTTCAACAACTATCCCCGGAAAGGCGGCACGATTTCTTGGCTTTGCTACACAAGTCCAGCCAAGAAACAGATACATTATCTAGTAAAGAAAAACGTCAGTTAAAAAAACTTTTGCAGGGGCAATTAGAATCAGAAAAGATTGACGACGCCGCCAGTCTTGCCTGTACTTTATTAGATATCGGCATCGGCAATAATGTAGAACCTTTTTTACCTTTGTTGAAAGACAGCCAAAGTCGAAATATTGTACAAACCGCCTACCAATTTGCTACGGTACAAAAAAGCACTAAAAATATTGCTACCGCCACGGATAGGGCAGCCAAAATCGTTTTTGCTTTGAAAAGCTACTCTCGTTACGACCAGTCGGGTACCAAAGTAATCGCTAATATCACCGACGGTATTGATACTGTTTTAACGCTTTACCACTACCAAATCAAACACGGTGTGGAAGTAGTCAGAAACTATGGTACTAATTTGCCCTCTGTGCTATGCTATCCTGATGAACTCAGTCAAGTTTGGACAAATTTAGTTCACAATGCTTTACAAGCGATGGGCAATAAAGGCGTGTTAAAAATTGATGTCAAACACCAAGCGAACGCAATATCAGTCAGTATTACTGACAGTGGTCCCGGGATTCCTCCAGAGATTATGCCGAGAATTTTTGAGCCGTTTTTCACAACTAAACCTCCAGGGGAAGGTAGTGGTTTGGGATTAGATATAGTTCAAAAAATTCTAGAAAAACACGAAGGTGAACTGCAAGTAGAAAGCGTGCCTGGTCAAACAAAATTTACTATATTCTTGCCCGTCGGAATCCCTTGATAGCAATAAAAAAAGAGGGAAATGCCCCAATCGTTAAAATTTAATAGAAGTAAAGTTTTATGTCTAAACCAGTAATTTTGTGCGTTGACGATGAAGTTGTAGTCTTAAATAGTTTAAAAATTCAACTTAAAAAAGAATTTGGGGATGCTTACCTCTATGAAGTAGCAGAAAATGCAGATGAAGCTCTGGAAATTATGGAGGAAATTCAAAAAGAAGATGAAACTGATATTTTAGTCATAGTATCTGACTGGTTAATGCCAGGGATTAAAGGAGATGATTTTTTGATTATGGTTCACCAAAAATATCCTAAAATTGTGAAAGTTATGCTGACCGGGCAAGCAGACGAAGTAGCAATAGCACGGGTGAAAGAGCAAGCAAACTTGCACCGTTGTTTGTACAAGCCGTGGGAACGCAAAGAATTAGTAGAAACTATAAAATCTGGTTGGACAAAAATATGAACAATAAACCTGTGATTATTTGTGTTGATGACGAACCGATAATTCTTGAAAGTTTGAAAATTGAGTTAAAAAAAACCTTGGGGGAAGAACACTTATTAGAAACCGCTGAAGGCGGTGAAGATGCTTTAGAGTTAATCGAGGAATTACTGTCAGAGGGCTGCGAAATCGTAGCAGTGATTTCCGACTATCTGATGCCGAATATCAAAGGGGACGAATTACTGAAGCAGATTCACAGAATCTCGCCAAAAACTATCAAAATTATGCTGACAGGGCAAGCAGATCTAGAAGCAGTGGCGAATACTATTAAATATGCTAAATTGTACCGATACATATCGAAACCTTGGCAGTCAGAAGATTTGAAGTTGACGGTAAAAGAAGCGATTAATAGCTATTTTATGGAGAAGCAATTAGCGCAACAAAATGCTCAACTCCAAAAGCTAAATCAAGAATTGGAAACTTTAGTCGAGGAGCGGACTGCACAACTGCGCTTGTCTGAGGAAAAGTTTGCTAAAGCTTTTCGTTCTTCTCCCAACCCGATTACTATTACCCGACTTAATGACGGTCGTTATTTAGAAATTAATGAGGCTTTTTGCCAGACAATCGGTTATTCGGCCGCAGAAATTCTCGATCGCACGGCGCTTGATTTGAATCTGTGGCAAAATATACAAGCCCGCGCTGAGTTGTTTAAAATGTTAGACGAAAAAAAAATTGTTCTCAACTATGAATTTGATTTTCGCACTAAAACAGGGGGACTCAGAACCGGGCTGCTGTCAGCAGAAATCATTGACATTCATGGCGAAACCTGCGTGATTTCTGTGATTCAAGATATTAGCGATCGCAAATTAGCAGAAGAAAAACTCCGAGCTGTAGCGGCTTCTTTAGCAGCAGCGCAAAGAATCGCCCGTGTTGGTAATTGGGAATGCGATTTCTCTGCCAACACAACTACTTGGTCGGAAGAGTTATCTCGGATTTTTGGGATCGAGCCAACCCAGGCTGCGCCAACACTAACTGAGTTTTCGCAATACGTGCATCCCGACGATCGACAAAAGTGGCAAACAACGATCGACGCTGCTATTGCTAAGGGGCAATCCTACAGTTTGGAATATCGAATCCTGCGACTGGCACCAACAATGGGTGCGGATAATTGCCAGTCACAAACAAGTGAAGCCGGCTTCATCCGCTACATCGAAGCCAGAGGAGAAGCAGTTGTTAATCAACAAGGTAAAGTGACAAAACTATTCACAACTTTGATGGACATTACCCCCCGCAAGCGGGCAGAAATAGCCCTAGCAGAGAGCGAAGAAAAATACCGTCATTTAGTTGAAACTTCCCAAGATATTATCTGGTCTTGCGATGCTGAAGGACACCTTACTTTTGTGAACCAAGCAGTTAAACAAATCTACGGTTACGAGCCTGAAGAAATGCTAGGCTGTTCTTTTAGCGATTTCTTAGCCCCAGGAGAAATAGACTGGAAATGGGAACTTCAGCAGCGCTTGCTGACGGGCAAAACTGTGTTTCAGTACGAAAACATAGTATTAGGAAAAGACGGCAGAAAGATTGATGTAAATACGAAGGCGATCGCGCGCATGGACGCTGAAGGAAATATCATCGGCACAACAGGCACTGCTAGCGATATCACCGAACGCAAACAAGCTGAAATAGTCCTGCAAAAAGCCAAAGAAGAAGCCGACAGAGCGAACAGGGCAAAAAGCGAATTTCTCTCGAATATGAGCCACGAATTGCGAACTCCCCTCAACGCAATTCTCGGTTTCAGTCAACTGCTAGCCCGCGACCCAGACCTCGATGCCGACCAACAGCAATACTTAGGAATTATTACCCAGAGCGGGGAACATTTGCTTGTTCTGATTAACAATATTCTGCAAATGTCAAAAATTGAAGTCGGGCTGGTGACACTTAATAACAGTACCTTTGACTTGCATAAAATGCTAAAAAATACTGAAAATATGCTGAAGCTGCAAGCCGATAAAAAAGGGTTGCAGTTAATTTTTGATTGCCCACCAGACCTACCTCAATACATAGAAACTGACGAAAGCAAGTTGCGACAAGTATTGATTAATGTCGTCGGAAATGCTATTAAATTTACGGCGGAAGGGGGTGTTAATTTGAGACTCAAACATGAGCTGCTAAAAATTCAAAACTTTCCAGAAATTTCGCCAAGTGAGAATTGTTCGTTGCTATTTGAAGTGGAAGACACTGGTTCAGGAATTTCTGCGGAAGAAATGGACAATTTGTTTAAACCTTTCGCGCAAACAGAAAGCGGTAAAAAAGCTCAAGAAGGAACCGGTTTGGGCTTGCCAATCAGCAAGCAGTTCGTTAAGTTAATGGGAGGGAAGATGACGGTAACAAGCACCCTCGGTCGCGGCAGCATTTTTAGATTTGATGTTAAAGTTTCGCTCCCTAATGCAGTGGAAATTCAGGTGGCTCAAACAGCTCGCCGAGTGGTGGGTCTGGAACCCGGACAGCCAGAATACCGGATTTTAGCTGTTGACGATCGCCTGGAAAGCCGCTTGCTGTTGGTCAGAATGCTGACATCCCTTGGGTTTGCGGTGCAGGAAGCTGAAAATGGCGTTCAAGCTGTGGAAATGTGGTCGAGTTGGGAACCTCATTTGATTTGGATGGATATGCGGATGCCGGTGATGGATGGTTACGAAGCTACTAAACAGATTAAAGCGCATTTGAAAGGTCAAGCAACTGTAATCATTGCTCTGACTGCAAGTGCTTTTGATGAGGAGCGATCGCTGATTTTGTCTGCTGGTTGCGATGATTTTGTAGCGAAGCCTTTTCGGGAGCAAGTGATTCTGGAAAAGATGGCTAAGTATCTGGGAGTCCGCTATGTTTATGATCGAGAAGCTTCGCTAAGTTCTGATGCTGCGGTGTCCGCCGAGGTTTCCACGGCAACTGAAACGGCTGATTTGGCTTTTACGCTGAATACTTCATTTTTGCGAGCTATGCCTGCTGAATGGGTTGATGAATTGTATTCTGCGGCGGATGCGGTTGATAACGAGGAGATTTTTCGGCTGTTGTTGTCGATTCCTCCTATTAATGCTAGTTTCCGCAGCGCGATCGCCGATTTGGCGAATAACTTCCGGTGCGATCGGATTATCGATTTGATTGACGAGTTTAGAAATTGTTGAAGGATGAAAGAAGAAGGGATAATAGGGGCAGGTTCAGGATTATTGATCGTGTAGGTCGATCGCCTATTTGTAAACTCGCTTGCGGGCGATAGACTAATTTACCTGTAGCCAAGCTCCACACCCTGCTAATCATCCGTCATTCCCAATTCTTTAATCTCACATATCAAATCTAAAATCTCAACTACGATAAGTTATGTAAATATCAAAGCAGTTGATTGAAGAGGGAGTGCTATAGTGACTATTTAACAAGTTTTCCTAATTTCAACACTTCTTAAATTAACAAAAAATAGCCAGCAATGACCAACAATCAAATAGAAGAAAATAAAGGCAACATATTAATTGTTGACGATACTCCAGAAAATTTACAAGTTTTATCAGCAACGCTGTGCGATCGGGGCTACAAAGTCCGCGGCGTAATTAACGGCAAAATGGCAATCAGGGCCGCGCGCTCTGGTTGTCCCGATTTGATTTTGCTCGACATCAAAATGCCGGATATGGACGGCTACGAAGTCTGCAGCCAGCTCAAGGAAGATCCGAAGACATCCGAAATTCCAGTTATTTTTATCAGCGCTTTAGATGAAGTATTGGACAAACTAACCGCCTTTCAAGTGGGAGGGGTTGATTATGTAACAAAACCGTTTCATGTAGCAGAAGTTTTAGCACGAATCGAACACCAACTGACTATTCAGAGACTGAAAAAACAATTGCTCGATCGCAATAAAGAACTGCAAGAAGAAATAATAGAACGCAAAAAAGCCGAAGAAGCAGCGGCCGCTGCATCGCTCGCAAAAAGTCAATTTGTTGCCAACATGAGCCACGAATTGCGGACTCCCCTGAACGCCATCCTTGGTTTTACCCAAGTCATGAGCCGCGACTCTTTGCTCAGCCACGAAAATCTCGAAAATCTCCGAATTATTAACCGCAGCGGTCAACATTTGCTGGAACTAATTAACGATGTTTTAGACTTGTCGAAAATAGAAGCAGGGATAATTGGCTTAGATCAACGCAGCTTTGACCTTTATCAACTCCTCGACACTCTCGAAGAAATGTTTCAAATTAAAGCTGAAACAAAAAAAATGCAACTGAGATTTTCCGTCGAGGCTAATGTTCCCCAATATATAAAAACTGACGAAAAAAAGCTGCGCGTTTGCTTAATTAACCTGCTGGCAAATGCCATGAAATTTACTAACGACGGGGGCCGTATTTGGCTGCGCGTGAGCGTGGAAAATAACCAGCAAAAGCCTGCAGAATCGGAAAGTCATCTTAACTATACCTTCGTCGATCCATTGTTAATTTTGTTTGAAGTTGAAGACACGGGAATTGGCATAGCAGCAGCAGAAATTGATACTTTATTTGATGCTTTCGTGCAAACACAAGCGGGGAGAAAAGCGGCTGATGGTACGGGATTGGGTTTGACAATCACTAAAAAATACGTGCAGATAATGGGTGGGGATATTTGGGTAAAAAGTGTTTTAGGTGAGGGAACCAGTTTTAAATTTAATATCCGAGTATTTGCCGCTATTTCGTCGGAAATAACCGTGGCGACATTCCAGCGCGCGATCGCACTAGAAGCAGATCAACCGGTTTATCGGATTTTAGCAGTTGACGATAATCAAGACAATCGGCTCCTGCTGGTTAAAATGTTGCAACCAATTGGTTTTGAAGTCCGAGAAGCGGAAAATGGCTACCAAGCGGTTGAAATTTGGGAAATTTGGCAGCCTCATTTAATTTGGCTGGATACGCGAATGCCAGTAATGGACGGTTTTGAAACTGTCAGACAAATTAGAGCTAAAGAGAAACAAACTCAGCGACGAACTGTAATTATTGCTCTGACTGCTAGCACTTTTGAGGAAAGAAAAGGCGAAATTATTGCCGCAGGTTGCGACGATTTTGTGCGGAAACCTTTTCAAGAACAAATCCTCTTTGATAAGATGGCTTGCTACTTGGGAGTGCGCTATCTTTATCAAGAGTTGCCCCGACTCCCAGTCGGGGCTTTACGGCGTTATTGTGTGAACGAAAAACCCGATTCATTTTTCGGAGGGCTGCTGGCTCAGATGCCTCAAAGCTGGGTGAAGGAACTCCATGACGCAGCTAATGATGTTAATGAAGAGCTGGCGATTCAACTTGTCGATCGCATCTGGGAAAGTCATCCAACCTTAGCTGAGGCTTTAAAAGATTTGCTTGCCGATTACCGACTCGACAAGATAATGGATTTAACTCAATCGAGTTTAAAATAAATGGATAATAGCGAAATTAAAGTATTGGTGGTTGATGACCAACCAAGCAATTTGCGGTTCTTATCCAAACTGCTAACATCCCAGGGCTATCAAGTTTACCGAGCTATTAGCGGTCAACTGGCGTTGAATGTTGCGATCGCCCATTACCCGGATTTAATTTTGCTCGACATTAGAATGCCAGAAATGAACGGTTATGAAGTTTGTCGGAGACTGAAAGCGACACCAGAAACTGAACAAATTCCGGTAATTTTTTTAAGCGTATTAGATGAAATGAACGATAAATTACAAGCTTTTCGAGTAGGAGGTTCCGACTATATTACTAAACCCTTTCAAGTTGAAGAAGTTTTAGCACGAATAGACAAGCAAGTCCGCTTGCAAAAGCTGCAACAGCAATTAAAAGAACAAAATTATCAACTTCAACAGTCACAGTCGCTGCTTGCTAGCATATTAAATAGTTCATTAGACTGTGTGGTGGCTTATTCTGCTGTCCGCAACAGTGAGGGAAATATTGTAGATTTCCAGTGGCTCTTGATCAACCCGGCTGCCGAAAAATTTTATGGTCTGCTATTAAATGAGATCCTTGGCAAGAATTTGTTAGCCAAAATTTCCCATGTTAGCAATAATGGGTTATTTGATTTGTATGTTTCTGTAGTAGAAACAGGAGAAACTGTAGACCAAGAATTTTATTACGAACAGGAGCAGGAGCCAATTATTTGGCTGCACATTGTGGCGGTCAAATTAAACGACGGTCTGGCAGTAACATTTCGCAATATTACCGATCGCAAACGAGCAGAAATTGCCCTACGAGACAGCGAAGAACGCTTCCGCGCGATATTCGAGCAAGCTGCGGTAGGCATAGCTAAAACCGCACTTTGTGGTAAATTTATGCGGGTAAATCCTGGCTTTTGTCAAATTGTCCGCTATGCACAATCCGAATTGTTACAGCAAAATTGGGAGGCAATTACTCACCCAGATGACAGAGAAGCGGACCGAGAATACCTGCGCTCGCTGTTATCCGGGAAGATTCAAACTTTTTCTGTGGAAAAGCGTTTGCTATGCAAAGATGAAGCTGTGCGCTGGGCAAATGTTACTGTTTCGGCAATGCGCGATGTCAAGGGGACGCTGCAGTATTTGATTTGTGCGATCGAGGATATTTCCGAACGCAAGCTGGTACAAGAACTACTGCAAACGAGTTTAGACACTCAAACCCGCTACGCTCAAGAATTAACTCGTTCTAATGCCGAACTAGAACAGTTTGCTTACGTGGCTTCTCACGATTTGCAAGCGCCGTTGAGCACGATTGCCGGCTACGCTCAACTATTAGAAAAACGCTTTCCCAACCAACTTGATGCCCAAGGGAATAAATTTATCCGCAATATTGTTACTTCTTGCGAGCGGATGCAGGCGCTGATTGATGACTTGCTGGAGTATTCGCGGGTCGGTCGCAGTCAGAAACCTTTTGAGATGATAGATTGCAATCGGGTTTTTGAGGATGTTTGTGCTAATTTGCATTTGGCCATCCGCGAGAATCAAGCTTCAGTTACTAGGGGGGATTTGCCAAGGGTAACAGGTGACTGTTTTCAACTGCTACAACTGTTTCAAAATTTAATTGGTAACGCCATTAAGTACCGCAGCAGTGAGGCACCGGTGGTGCAGGTGGACGCTTCGCGTCAGGGGGATAGCTGGGTGTTTTCCGTGCAGGATAATGGTATTGGGATTGCCTCACAGTACCATCCGCGAATTTTTCAGATTTTTCAGCGCTTGCACACCCAAAAACAGTATTCGGGAACCGGTATCGGTTTAGCGATTTGTCAAAGAATTGTCGATCGGCATGGCGGCAACCTGTGGGTAGAATCAGAACCCAATCGAGGCTCGACTTTTTATTTTTCTATTCCTATACCAAAGTGAAGTCAGCAGTCCGCCTGAAGCAGTCAATCGATTTTAGATTTTAGATTTTAGATTTTAGATTTTAAGAAAGCGACCCCACGGATGAATCCGGGGGCTTGTGAGCAAATTGCTTGATTGCCACCCGTCCTTTACTTAAGCTTTAAATATCTTTATCTGTTCTTTACAAAAATGCTTATAAAGTGTAGCATATTCACTGATGACATCGAGCTATAAATCTATCAATATAAATCTATTAGCTCTATCCTTACACAACTTATAAATCAGCGGTGCGCGCAAGTCTTGTTAATTTTTTTCAAGTGTATCCAGAGCATCTTGCTTTGGGATGCAATAGTTTCCCTAGTAGTTCGCGGAGAAGGATTTGTGATGTGTTGGCAGTTTGCAGGTTCTCGGAAAGACTGCCAAGTGAAACAAGCATGATTCGCAAACCTTTGCAAATAGAGAAAAACGGTAAATTACTGCAACACAATTTCAGTGTTCTCAGCCAGATTTACCGGATGATGGTAAGAGATTCTTTGCAGGTACTCAGACACGGCTCCAAGTCCCGCAACCTCACAAAAGACGTTCGTAGTGAGACAAAGCCGTGAATTATCAAAAGAAAAAATTTACTCTTTTAATAGCAAACGATGACGAGGACACGCGCTTTTTGGTAAAGGAAGCACTGCGAGAAGTTTCATTAGCAATTACGAGCGAATTTGTGGAACATGGAGAACAAGTGTTAGACTACTTGTACCGTCGCGGTCAATATCTTGGTAGCAGCAATTGGCATCAGCCAGACTTGATACTTTTGGATCTGAATATGCCGAGGCTGGACGGGCGAGAAACACTAACTTTGATCAGAGCTGACCCCCATTTGCAACAAATTCCGGTTGTAATGCTCACAACTTCCCACCGCAGAGGAGATGTCTTACTTTGCTACCGCTTGGGAGCCAATTCTTTCATATCCAAACCAGTAACTTTTGAAGGATTGCTGGAAGTCATGAAGACTTTATGTGAGTATTGGTTTGAGATCGTTTCACTCCCATCAGATATGTAAGCTTTAATGGAGCGCTAAATGCCTAGTTTGAGTGTATAGTGAATTTGATAAGCTGAAATATTTGCCGATCGCAAGTATCGCTCTCAAAACAAAAAAGTTGCCTTCGACTCGCTCCGAACGCTATAGTTGTGTTAACACGTAACCAATGTCTGAAAATTTTGTTGGTTGAGGATGACCTCGGAGATCCGACAATGATCGAAGACCTTCTAGGGTCATTCAGCGAGTCTCTATTTCTTCTCCAAACTGTTAAGTCTCTGGAGATAGGAGTTGGGCGTCTGGAAGTAGACAAGTTTGACGCCGTACTATTAGATTTGTCAGTGTCAGACAGCTTGAGGGGAAGCGAGGCGATCGCGGTTTTGAAAGGGCGATGGCCCACATTGCCAATTGTGGTGCTGACAGATATCAACGATGAAAATATTGCCCGGTCAGTATTGCGCTGGGGCGCTCAAGATTGTTTGGTAAAGGGAAGATTTCACCGAACTCTGCTGGTGCGGGCAATCCATTACGCGATCGAACGCCAGCAAATCGAAGAACAATTGCGGCAGCAGGCTCTCCGAGAGCGCTTGTTGGGCAAAATGATCGAACATATTCGATCGTCAATAGATCCGGCAAGCATTCTCCAAAGTACCGTTGCAGAAGTGCGCCAATTTCTCCAAACAGACCGCGTTTTAATTTATCGCTGTCAGGATTGGGTGTCTCAATTGGACGGGGAAGAGCAAAAAGGTGCGATCGTCGCAGGTGACGGTTTGCCAGAAGGTTATATTGAAAACCAAAATATTAGTGCTGCTTTGGCGGTGTCATGCTTTGTTTTAGTCGAATCCCAGTCGGTACAAGCAATAGCAGATGTCAACACTGCCCCCTTGGCTGGCAGTTGCAAAGAATTGTTGACAGATTGTGAAATTGCAGCAGTTATCAGCGTGCCAATTTGGCAATCAGGTGACTGGGAAACGGCAAAAGAAACACAAGAAGCAACTGTTTGGGAAGTCGAGAACAATCAAGATGCAGCGGAAAATTATATCTGGCACCACGCGAGTGGCAAAGCCCAGGCGCAGGGTAAAAATTTGCCGGATTCGATCGCAGAAAATGGCAATAGTTTGTGGGGAATGCTGACAGCATACAATTGCAGCGGTGTCAGGGAATGGCAGCAGTGGGAAATAGATTTTTTACAGCACTTGGCAAATCAAGTGGCGATCGCGATCGAACAATCTCAACTCTACCGCAAGCTAGCAATAGCCAATCAAAAATTGCAGCAACTGGCAACTACTGACGGACTGACTGGCATTGCCAATCGTCGCCAGTTCGATCGCGTTTTGAGCTTAGAGTGGCGCAGATTGGGAAGAGAGGAACTGCCGCTGTCTTTAATTATGTTTGACATCGACTTTTTTAAACTTTACAACGAGTTTTATGGGCACCTCGGCGGGGACGATTGTTTGCGCCAAGTGGCGGGGGCGATCGCCAGCGCCACCAACCGGGCTGGGGATTTGACTGCCCGCTACGGTGGCGAAGAATTTGCGCTAGTGCTGCCCAACACTAGCGCCGAAGGGGCAAACGCTGTCGCCCAGAAAATTTGCGACGGCATCGGCAGCTTGAAACTGCCCCACGCGCGATCGTCGATCGGCCCCTACCTTACCCTCAGTTGCGGCATTGCGACAGCGATTCCTTCTGCCCAGGAATCTCCCAACACCCTAATTCGCAGCGCTGACAGCGCCCTTTTTCAAGCCAAAACCGAAGGCAAAAATCGCATTTGTCACGCCACCAGTAACTCGGAATCTTCCCCGATTTTTATGTAAAAGTTGAAGGTAATATCATTTCCGGTTACACTCCTTATGATGTTGACGGTTAACGGGTGACTGTTCACTGTCAACCGTGAACTCGAATTTACTATTCCGATGTTAACGGATTTGATATAATTGGTAATTTGTAATATCGTGTTTTATTTTTCACTCACAACTCACAACTCGCAGCTCATATTGTTGACCTTTGCATCAGAATAATAATTTTATGAGTGCACTGCCAGCGGAATGCAATCGAGTGACCCGGAGCAAGGATAATGCTCGCTGGCAGGGTATAATTCCTATGTTACGGTATTTGATATTACCCATTTCCGCTTCCCAATTTCCAATCACCAATAGCTAATTTATTGCCCCAAATTTGAATTTGTAGCTGTTAAATTCGATCGCACTGGAATTTCAATCAAAAACTCCGCTCCCTCTCCCGGTGTCGAAATACAGCTCAATCTGCCGCCGTGGCGATCGACGATAATCGAGTGAGAAATCGACAATCCCAAACCCGTGCCCTTGCCCACAGGTTTAGTCGTGAAAAACGGGTCAAACAGCCTCGATCGCACGGAATCCGGTATCCCTCGCCCGTTGTCCGCAATCGATACTGCTACGAAGCCCGCACCAGCCTGATAACTGCGAATAGCGATCGTGCTGGGATGCCGATCGCACTCCTCAATGGAACGCTGCTTGTCCCGTTCTTCCAAAGCATCGATCGCATTAATTAAGATATTCATAAATACCTGATTCAACTCGCCCGGAAAACATTCAATTGGTGGCAATAGTTGGTAATCTTTAAATATCTGAATTTCTCCATAGCTGCTGTGAGATTTTAACCGATTTTGCAAAATCATCAAAGTGCTATCAATTCCCTCGTGAATGTTAACCGACTTCCCAGCGGACTCGTCCAATCGGGAAAAATTACGCAACGATTTCACAATCTCAACAATTCGCTCGGTTCCTACTTGCATCGAATTAAACAAGTTCGGGAAATCCTCAGCAATATAATCCAAGTCTATTTCATCAATTTTCTCCAAAACTTGGGCGGGAGGATGAGGACAGTAATGCTGGTAAACTTGAATCAATTCCAGCAAATCTAAAGTGTAATTGCGAGCCGGACTGAGATTGCCGTGAATAAAGCTAACAGGGTTATTAATTTCGTGAGCAACACCAGCAACTAACTGACCCAAACTCACCATTTTTTCATTTTGAACGAGCTGAGCTTGAGTCGTTCGGAGTTTGTTAATAGCTGCTTCTAACTCTAGCGCTTTTGAACGTTCTCGCGCTTCCGATTCCTGCAAAGCTGACTCGGCTTGTTTGCGATCGGCAATTTCACTTTGTGCTTGCTCAAACAGCATTGATTGCTGGATCGCGATCGCCAACTGCACGCTAATTTGTTTGAGACACTCGACCTCAATTTCCAGCCAGTGGCGGGGGCCCGCGCACTCGTGAGCAATCAATAGCCCCCACAACTTCTCGCCTTGCAAAATCGGCACTACCAAATTAGCTCGCACCTGAAATTGAGTTAATAAATTAATGTAGCACTCGGAAAGATCAGCTTGGTAAATATCATCCACAGCTACAGTACGACCGTGTTCATAAGCAGAAGCATAGCGGTCTTCAAAGCAGGAATCGTCAATAGTTATTCCCTGAATAGCCAGCCAATTTTTGCCCACAGACTCGACATTTACAAAACCGCTCCAATCGGGATTAAACTGATAAATAACTGTCCGGTCTGTTTGCAAAAATTGCCGTACTTCAGCAACAGTTTTTGTCAAAATTTCTTCTAAATTGAGAGAAGAGCGAATGCGTTCCAGCATTTTTACCACCAGGCGTTCTCGCTTTAATTGCTGGCGCAAGATAGCCTCGGCAAGTTTGCGAGCGCTAATATCTTCAATCACAGCAATTACATAGCTAGGTTCCCCAAACCCATCCCGCACTAAAGATACCGTCATATTAGTCCAAACAAATGAACCGTCTTTGCGAATAAAGCGTTTTTCAATCGAATAATTAAAAATTTCCCCAGCTAACAGTCGGTCGCGCGACTCAACATCTGCTGCTACATCTTCGGGGTGAGAAATCTCCCCAACATTTCGCGATTTTAGCTCTAATTCTGAGTAGCCGACAATATTGCAAAACCCTTGATTTGCATTCAAAAATTGACCGTCGCGCCACACTTTGACAATGCCAATCGCCGCTTGTTCAAATACAGCGCGAAATCGCTGTTCGCTTTCTTGTAAAGCAATTTCTGCTTTTTTGCGATGGCTAATGTCCATTGCCGTGCCAAACAGCCGCACCACTTGACCCAACTCATTTTTAACAGATTGTCCTTTAGCGTTAACGTGCCTGATTTCTCCTGATGGAACATAGATGCGGTGGTCGATGTCGTAAGCTGTCCCTTTAGTCACTGCGTTTTGCACAACTTCTGAAAACCTTTCTTTGTCATCGGGATGAATTTGCTCTAAAAGTTCTTCCATTGTTGGCGGCTGATTCACTCCTCGGCCGTAAACTCGAAACAGTTCTTCCGACCAAGTAATAATTCCTGCCTCAATCTCCAATTCCCAATTGCCGATGCGGGCAATTTTTTGTGCTTCTTGCAACTGTTCGGCAAGTTGTTGCAAAGATGCAATCAACTGAGTTTTTTCGGCTTCGGCTGCAACGCGGGTGCTGATATCTTTATGAGTGCCTGTTATCCGCAACGGCGCACCCCATTCGTCGTACTCGACCACCTTGCCCATAGCCAGAATCCACTGCCAATTGCCCGCTTTGTTGAGCATCCGAAATTCAAATTCATAGATATCAGTCTCACCTTCTATATAGGAATTTAAACATTCCATTACCTTCACTCGGTCTTCTGGATGCACCAAACTTTCCCAGCATTTGAGGTTATTTTCAATTTCGGTTTCTGCATAGCCTAGCATTGATTTCCAATAAAAGTCGAAATAAGTTTCGCCAGTAGCTATATTCCAATCCCACAGCCCTAAAGAGCTGCCTGAAACCGCCAACTGTAATCGCTCTTGACTGAGTTTTAATGCCGATTCGGTGCGTTTTATTTCTGTGAAATCGGCAATGATAGCTATCATTCCTATCGGTTGCATAGCGCTATCTTTAATGCAGTTAGCTCGCAAGAAAGTTTCTATAATATCGCCCTTTTTACTCTTAATTTCAATTTCACTTTCCCAGGAAAAACCTTTCCGTAGCACCTTAAATAACTTTCTCAAATCTTGAGATTTGGGGTACATTACTGCTGGGCCTCCGGCATTATTTAGTTCATCAACTGTATAGCCGTAGCGCTGAATAAATGCTTGATTGTGATAAACGGAATAACCATCCAAATCTGCGATCGCGATCGCATCACTAGCGCTGTCTACAGCTTGAGTTACTAGGCACAGAGTCAGTTCGGCTTGTTTGCGATCGGTAATATCAAAAATCGCTCTGTCGAGCCACAAAACCAGCCCTTCCAGATTGTAAGTTGGCCTACCTCTTTCCGACATCCACCGCACCGCCCCGTCATCGCGAACAATGCGGTATTCTAGATTGTACGGCTGTTTCGACTCTACTGCTGCGCTGATTTGTCGATCGACCATTTCCTTGTCTGCCTCGTGGACAATGGTCGCAAAACTCAAGCCGTTGTTGCGAATAAAATCCCCAGCAGGATACCCACTAATTACCTCAATTTCATCGCTAATAAATACCATCGTCCACTCAGCATCGTACAAGCTGCGGCAGATAGCGCCTGGGATATTCTCAACGAGCGATCGAAATCTCGCTTCGCTCTCCCGCAAAGCTGCTTCAGCCTGTTTTAAATCAGTAATGTCCAGCACCATGCCTTCCCAAACTATATCCCCTTCCTGTCCTATTTCCGTCGTACGATCAACTCGTTCCGGTCTCGAAACCCCTTGCATCCACTTAAGTTTTCCAGACGGTACAATCGCCCGCCATTCCTGCTGCCAGGGCTGCATATCTGCTGCAGAAACAGCAATAGATTCTTCAAATTTTTGACGATCATCTGGATGAATAAAATCAAAAAGTAGTTGAGGATTCTGCTGAATATTTTCTGGTTCCAATTCAAATAAATAGCGGCTGCCAGAAGAAATATAAGGAAAACTTTTTTGGCCGTCGGTTGAGAGACGAAATTGATAAATTATTCCAGGTAAATTGGCTGCAAGTTGCCGAAGTCTAGCTTCGCTTTCTTGCTGCGCTAATTGTTTGCGCCTATCCTCAGTGATATCTCGAATTATCCCCACGAGAATTTTACTGCCGTCGGTATTTTCAAAGACAGTTTTTTTAGTAGACAGAATGTGCTTTGTACCGTTGGCGTCCGTAAATATTTCCTCACTCTCGTTTTCTTTCCCCGTCCTAAACACTTGTTGGTCAGTATGCCAAAAAAATTCAGCTTCTTGTTTTGGGAAAAAGTCATAATCAGATTTGCCCAGCAGTTCCTCGCGCTGCTTACCTATCAGCTTGCAAAAAGCATCATTTAACAGTATCCAGCGGTGCTGTTCATCTTTGACAAAAAGTGGGTCGGCAACTGCAGCGATTGTATAATTTAAAAACTTTTTACTAGCTTCTAGTTCGGACAGCGCTAAAATCTTATCTGTAATATCATTGATAGTTCCTGTCGTCCCTTGCGCCTCGCCGTTCCCGCCAAACATAAAAAATTCTTGCACTTCCACCCACCGAATTTCCCCATTTTTGGTAACATATCGACTTTGGTAACAACAGGATATTTCTTGATTTGGTCTTTGACATCTAAACGCATTTAAATATTGGTATTGATCTTCAGAATGAATGTAATTCAAACAGGAAGTACCTAAGCTTTCATCAACGGTAAATCCGGTAATTTCTGTCCAAGCCGGATTGAGAAAAGTCCAATTGCCAGCAGTATTTGTTTCAAAAACGACTTCTTTGATATTGCCAACAACCTGCTGGTATTTTTCTTGACTTTTTTGCCATTCTGCTTGCCGTTTCTGGCGGGCGATCGCGCACCTAAGCGTCCGCACCAGCAGCCGGCTGTCTACCTGTCTTTTCACCAGATAATCTTGGGCGCCGGCGGCAATTAACTCCACAGCCAGTTCTTCGTCATCGGCCGCTGTCAGAATGACGATCGGAGTATTGATACGGCAACCTTGAAGTCGGAAAAAAGTATTAAATTTTAGGCTGTCAGGAAGTGAAAGATCTAATAAAATTACATCAAAAATTTTGTCGCTTAAAATTTCTATCGCTTGCCGGAGGCGAACTACATTGGTGACATCAATTGATTGTCTTAGTTGGGGTTCAGACAGCAGTTCTTGAATGAATTCTGCATCTTCTGCACAATCTTCTACTAAAAGAATTTTTAAACCAGGCGTTAAAGTTGACTCAAAAACAGATGTCATACCATTTTATATTTTATATTTTTGATTTGAGATTTGGAATGACTGATGACTATCGCAGTTGGGTTATTGCGTACAGTAGCATTTTTTTACTGCTATCCTTTTGCTATTTTTTAGTAATTATAAAATCTCAGCAACGGATGCAGCTACCTAGCTCATGATTGGGGAACTTGAAGCACACGCTTTAGAGTGCGCTGTGTGCTTGCCGACCACCCAGATTTATTTGTAGAATTGAGTTGTTCGCTGCAAGTTTTCCGCCTGGCCCCAAACCTAGTGGGCCAAAATTATCATAGTCTTACAAATATTGCAACTTTACTCTATTTTAATTTACAACCTTTGGCAGGGGAATAGCAAGAGGCAAGTCAAAAGAGCGCGGAGTAATCAGGATTGGCATTGCTGATAGCCTTTGAAATTTTAGATTTTAAATTGCCGCTTAAAGCTTGCCTAAAGTTAAATTATTTCTTTGTGAAATGGTATTACTACTAAGCTACGAGAATTACCGTTGATTTACAAAATACGCTCTGAGATTGTGTCCGGTTAATTGCCCGCCATTAGCGCTTGTATTGAGCAATGCAAGTCCTCTCTTGATCGAGTAACCAAGACTTGCATTCCTTGCTACAAATTTAATTACAAACTTAATTATGGTTGTCTAACCGGACATAATTTAACTCAGTTGAGTCGCTCAATTTGTCTGCGGTTTGGGCAGCACAACTGTAAATACGCTGCCTTGACCGACATTGCTGCTAATAGCAATCTCACCGTTAAAAGGCTTTAAAAGTTCAATACAAGTATAAAGTCCTAGACCTGTTCCTGTCGGTTCGCCTGCGGTTTTTTCCTCGCCTTTAGGCGGCTTGGATGTGTAAAAAGGGTCAAAAACTTTTGGCAAATCTTCAGATGATATGCCGCATCCCGTATCTGCAATATCCATGTATATGTTCGAGTCGTCTTGCCGAGTCACGATAGTTATTTCTCTGCTTTTCTTTTCCCACATAGCATCCATTGCATTATTGATTAAATTATAAAATACTTGAGAAAGATAGGAATAAATTAATGGAATACTGGCAATTTCTTCGTCATAAAAGTATTTTTTTCTAATTTTATTTTTAAAATACAGGTTGCCTTCCAATAGCTGAATTTCTCGCTGCACTAAATCGTTGATATTCACCGGATGCAAATCTTGCTTTTGCTCGTTTCGGCTTTTCATCATCAGGGTATCCATGATCTGATTGATTTTTGTGACTGCTTGAAAAATATACTTAGTATAATTAAACAGAGAGTCTTCTTGAATTTGTGTGGCTTTTGTTTCAATCAAATCGACGCTAGTCTGGATCACTTGCAGGGGACTTTTGAGGTTGTGAACCATGCCCTGAGTCAAACGTCCGATGATGGCTGTTTTTTCCTGGTTTATTAATTGCTTGGTTTTTTGTTCAACAAGTCTTTCAAGGTTTTGGTTGAGGTGGGCAAGTTCGAGGTTTTTTTCTTCGAGTTTTTTTTGCAAGCTGCGGATTGTCAAGTGGGTTTGAATCCGGCTCAAAACTTCTTCGTGCTGGAAAGGCTTAGTGATGTAGTCAACTGCTCCTGTCTGAAAGCCTTTTACTTTATCAGGCGTATCGGAAAGGGCGCTCATAAATATGATGGGAATATCTTGCGTTGACGGGTCTGCTTTCAACCGTCGGCAAGTTTCAAAACCGTCAATTCCTGGCATCATGATATCCAAAAGAATCAAGTCGGGATGGATGTAGTCAATTTGCTCGATCGCACTTTCGCCGTCTAGAGCCACTAATACTTTAAACCCGTAATTCCTTAACAACTCGAAAAGCACGTCAAGATTTGTTTGGTTGTCATCGACAATTAGTATGATGCTTCTTTCGGAATTCTTATCGTTCATATTCAAGGGAAACATTCAAATTTTTGATTTTTGAGTTGTGGGTTGTGACGTTAAATCGGATTCAATGAATTTTTGGCGGCTCTAGAAACCCGGTTGCTTCCTAGATGCTTCTATTTGCAATAACCCTTTGAGGAGCCGGCGGCGAGTCCGGGACGCCCAAGCAAATTAAGTTGTCGCTTCGCGGGAGGCCACAACACCTAATTGAGAATGGTACTCTGGGCGCGAGATTTAACTGATTTTGAGTTGTCTGTTAGCTACTGTCAATTTTAGGACAAATGTTGCTTCAAAAAATCTCGAATTTGCTTGAGCTGAAATCCTTTAGCAAGTTGGCGCAGGTGATGAACGAAAGGCACTAATGTCGGGTCAGAATGTTCGAGTTTAGCAGTTTCTTCCAGAATAGCTTCAATATCGCCCATTGCAGCCAATCTTAACAACGCCAAGACTGACTCTGAGGCAGGAGACACCATCGTTGAGTCAGCAGCAGCAATCTCAGAAGATGATTTTGCAGTTTGATCTGTCCGCTTTTTGGTTTGTGCTCTTTCTTCGTAAACCCATTCTAGTCTCAAATGCAGGCGCAATAATTCTAAAAGCTCATTAGTTTGAATCGGCTTGGTGAGAAAATTATCGCAACCTGCAAGTATGCTCTCTTGCTTGGTAGTCTCGTAAACGTTAGCGGACAAAGCAAGGATAACCGTATCTTTTAATTCCGGCAACTGTCGTAGCCGCCTGGTAGCTTCCCAACCGTTCATTACGGGCATCAGCAAATCCATTAAAATTATATCCGGTAGAAATTCCTGTGCTTTGTGCAAGCAGTCTTCGCCGTCTGTAGCTTCTGCAATTTCAAAGCCTAAATGAAAAAGCAGTCTATGCAACATGGCGCGGTTTACTTCGTGATCGTCCACGATTAGCACTTTCCGCTGGAGGCCGATAAAACCTACAAGCCGCCTTTTTTCTTGCCGGGAGGGGAGTTCCGAAGACTGGGCGACTGCGGGTAAGTCTAGATCCAACCAGAATATGCTGCCTTTGCCAGAGGTACTTTGGACGCAAATTTGGCTGCCCATCATTTTGACTAATTTTTGGCTGATGGAAAGTCCCAGTCCCGTACCTTCGACAAAATTTTTATGATCGCCAACTTGATGAAAAGGCAAAAATATTTCTTCTAATTTATTCTGCCCGATGCCAATGCCGGTATCTTCGATTTGAAAACGAATTTTAGGGGTAGGGGCACGGCCAGTATTGTCTGTTGTCACCTCGCGCGCTTCTGTTGTTCCTAGCGGCGGGTTAGACATTTGCTCCGCGTCTATATTCACGGTCAAATTAATTGTTGGAGGGGCAATTTCCGCTATCAAACTAGAATTTTTGCAGTTGGTTTGAGGATAATTATCGGGGAAACTTTCTGCATAACCGACTTTGAATGTAACGCTGCCGCTGTTCGTAAACTTAACGGCATTGCTGAGCAAATTAATCAAAACTTGACGCAACCTTTTTTCGTCTGCCAAAATGCCGTCTGGCAGCGCTGACATCTGCTCGTAATTAAAGGCAATTCCTTTTTGAGCAGAGCGCATCTGGAACAAATCAATAATACTTTTCACAAAACTAGAAAAATGCACGTTTGTCAGCGACAGATCCATTTTACTAGCTTCGATTTTTGAGAGGTCTAAAACGTCATTAATCAGCATCAGCAGGTGGTTGCCGCACTGGTGAATGTTGTTAAGGCTTTCCTGCTGATCGCCGGTAAAGTTTTTATCGACTTTGAGCAGTTGGATGTATCCCAAAATGCCGTTCAAAGGCGTCCGCAATTCGTGGCTCATGTTGGCAAGAAAGTCGCTTTTAGCGCGGTTGGCGGATTCGGCGGCTTCTTTAGCTAATTGTAGGGCGGCTTCTGCAAGTTTGCGATCGGCAATTTCGCTTTGTGCTTGTTCAAATAGCATTGATTGCTGAATGGCGATCGCCAACTGCACCCCCAATTGTTTTAGGCACTCTCCCTCCAATTGCTGCCAGGGACGCGGGCCCGTGCAGTGGTGGGCAATTAACAGCCCCCACAAGTTTTCGCCTTGCAAAATCGGCACTACCAGATTCGCTCTAACATCGAGACGAGTCAACAAAGCCAAGTGGCAGTCGGCCAGGCCGGCATTGTGAACATCTTCTATGGCTTTAATTCTGCCGTCTTGGTAAAGAGGAACGTAGGCTGCCCCGAAACAGGGATCATAAATTTCCATTCCTACAATTGGTCGGACATTTTCGGCAACCGACTCGACAGCGATAAATCCACTCCAATCTGGATTGAATTGGTAAATAATAGTGCGGTCTACTTGCAAAAAATGCCGCACTTCTTCGACGCTTTTGGTAAGAATATCTTCAAGATTTAGAGAAGATCTAATGCGTTCTAGCATGGCTACTGCCAACTGTTCGCGCTTTAACTTCTGCCGCAAAATCAGTTCAGCTTCTTTGCGTTTTGTGATGTCGGTAATTACTCCAATTAAGCCGATGTAATTTCCATTAATATCTTGAATACTGTCGGCTCGCACCAGAGCAGTTACTGCTTCGTAGCTTTTAGTTTGCAGCGCAACTTCGCCACACCAAGAGCGACCTTGGCGAAGGCTTTTATAGATTTGTTTGTAATTTTTATACCGGACATAAAACGCGGTCATATCGTCAATATCATTGAGTTCTTCCACCGTGTAGCCGTAGCGCTGAATGAAGGCTTGATTGTGGTAAATAGACCGCCCTTTCAAGTCGGCGATCACGATCGCGTCGCTGGTACTTTCGACGGCTTGAGTGACCTGCAGTAAAGCTAATTCTGCTGCTTTGCGATCGCTAATATCCGTCATTGAACCCACCATCCGCAGAGGGTTTCCGGCTTCGTCCCACACTGCTTGAGCGCGGGCGAGAACCCACTTATAGCTACCGTCTTTACACTGCAAGCGGTATTCGGCGGCGTAATTGGGGGTTTGGCGATCGAGATAACCTTGGATCGCTGCTTGCACTCGTGAGTGATCGTCTGGATGGATGCGCTCGATCCATGCGCTGTTGGTGCTGTCGATTTCGCCCTCTGCGTAACCGATAATTTCTTGCCAGCGGGCCGAGCGAAAAGCTTCATTTGTTTGAAGATTCAGATCCCAAATTCCGTCTTGATTGCCTTTGAGAACTAACTGCCAGCGTTCTTCACTTTTACGCAATTCTTCTTCGGCTTGTTTGCGCTGAATATGATCGCCCAACTGCGTCGCGACAGCCTTGACCAACTCTACTATACGCGGTTCCATAATCGAGCGGTCGCGCTTGCAGAATACTAAAACTGCTAGCACCTTTGAGCTAGTGTGAATTGGCACTCCGAAACAAGCTTTCAATCCGACTGATTTCGCCATTTGCGATCGGGCAAAAAGATGATTTTTGGCTAGAGAAATATCTTCAATCCATTCTACATTTCTGGTTGACCAAATCCGTCCAGGTACTGCCACACCGGCGGCGAATCTAATTTTTTTACTTTCGCGGCCAAACGTATCTAAATCGCGATCGCTAGCGTACCAAGTTTCGCTGTGTTCCAAAAAAGTACCATTAGCATTCGGTATCCAAGCTTCCGCAAAATTCCAGCCGATCGCATTGCACAGCAACCGCAAAATATCTGGGAGAGCGCTGTGAAAATCTGCCGACTGACTAATAGCTTGAGTTGCTGCCAGCAACAGCTTTATTTCATCTTCTGCTTGCTTGCTTTCTGTAATATCAGTTCCCGTACCGAGAATTTGTTTTAACTTACCGTCTCCTGTTTTCGCAAATACAGTATCTCGGCTGACCATCCAGCGCCAAGAACCATCTTTGTGCCTAATTCGGTATTCAATTTCAAAGATATCCCCTTCGCTGCCTGTTTCTACTTGCAGTAAATAATCAGGCATTTTGATTGAATCTTCGGGGTGGATTAAAGTTGACATCATCCACGGCCCGATTGCCTGAATCTCCTCTACTGTATAGCCGAGAATGTGGTATATAGAAGCGTTCGCATAGATGTTTTTTTGTTCTATTAAGTCATAAACATACAACATATTAGGACTTGCCCCAGCAATTTGTTGAGTTAACCGCTGGCTTTCCCGCAGTGCTGCTTCTGTTTTTTTTCTTTGGGAAATATCGCGAACAATGCAAATGATTTCCCCGTCGGGCAGCATTGTCAGCGAGACATCTATAGGGACTTCCGAGCGGTCGCGACGGCATCCTACTGCTTCGGTGCTGTAAGAACCTTTCTGCACTAAATTCGGCAGGACTTCTTGCTCGAACCTTTGCAGCTCTGCACCTTGGTAGAATATTTTCCAACTGTTACCTAAGATTTCTTCGAGAGAGTCGTAACCGTAGATTTTGAGTCGGGCTGCGTTGCAATAAATCACCTCTTGGTCGGCACTGAATATGGCGATACCTTCGGAAGCGGCAGCCATTGCTGCTGCTTGCCGGTGGAGTTTTGACTCGAAACGTTTGCGATTGGTGATGTCGCGGACGATCGCGATAATTTCGTCATCCGTGCAGAAAACAATTCTCGCTTCAAAATCGTACAATTCATCATTAACTGGCATTTGATATTCTACAACTTGAATCTCGCCAGTGTCGATCGCTTGTTTATTGCCGGACAAGATTTTTTCAGCAAAAGCAGGCGGTAATATGTCTTGTGCTTTTTTGCCAATTAATGCTTGTTGTGGTAGGATATTCTCGAAATATTTGGCTGGTTTGAAGTCTACAAAAGTGCCGTCTGCCATACAGCGAAATATCATGTCTGGTATCGCATTTAAAAGAGCGCGGTTGGTGGCTTCGCTCTTACGCAATTCAGCTTCAGCTTGCTTGCTAAATGTAACGTCGCGAGCCACTGCATAAATCAAACCTTCTTCTGCAAACGGGGATGCTGTCCACGACAGCCATTTATAAGTACCATCTTGGCAAAGATAGCGGTTTTCTAAGCTAATAACGGGGTAGCTTTTTTTGAGTTTTTCTAATTCCGCTAGAGTAATTTCTATGTCTTCTGGATGCACGAATTTTATCAAAGGTTTGGCTAAGATTTCATCACTGCTATAACCTAATAAATTTGACCAAGCGGGGTTTAATCGTTTGAAATAGCCGTCAAAACCTGCAATGCAAAGTAAATCCAGCGAGAGATTAAAAAATCGATCGCGATCTTGCTGGGTTTGTTTCAATTCCGTAACATCCATCACCAAACCGTCCCAAACTATATCGCCGTTGGCTTGCTTTTCTGGCTTTGACGCGCCTTGCAGCCATTTCACTCGATCTCCCATAACTTGCCGCCACTGGTGTTGCCAAGCTTGCTGAGTCGCCGCTGAAGTTGCGATCGATCGCTGCAAGTCTGAGATGTCGTCGGGGTGAACTGTTGCAAAAGCCAACGTGGCATTTTCTTCTATTTGTTCTGGCTTTAAATTGTAGAGCTGCCAACTGCCAGAGGAAACGTAAGTAAAAGATGTTTTACCATTTCCATAAAGCCGATATTGATAAATCATTCCCGGCACGTTGTCCGTCATTATTTGAAATCGAGCTTCGCTTTCCTGCAACGCTATTTGCTGGCGTTTGTAGTCAGTCACATCTCGCATTGTTCCGACCAACATTTTAGTCCCGTCGGCTTTTTTAAATACTGTTTTTTTAGTAGATATAATGCGTTCTTGACCGCCGCAATTGGTAAACAATTCTTCTGTTTCCTCAGCAAGACTTCTTTGCAATACTTGCTCGTCTCGTTGCCCAAAAAAAGCCGCTTGTGCTGGGGGTAAAAAATCGTATCCTGACTTACCAATCAGTTCCGATCGCCTTTTTCCTATCAAATTGCAAAAAGCATCGTTTAATACGATCCATCTGTGCTGCTCATCTTTGACAAAAATCGGGTCAGGAGTAGAATTAATTGTGTGATTTAAAAACTCTTCTGATGCTTTTAATTGAGCTTCGTAACGGTAGCGATCACTCACGTCCAAGACTACTTTAATCAGGTGGTCGATCGAGCCGTCTAGGGCGCGAATACAGCGCAAGGAAACTCTAGTATAAACTATTTTTCCGTCTTTTCTGCGCCACCTTTGGTCTAAAACATAGCCTTCACTCTCCCCTGCCAAAATTTTATTTAACTGCTCTAAACTTGCCTGCAAGTCTTCAGGAAAACCCCACATCTCGCAATTATCGTGCAAAAAGTCTTGGCGATCGTATCCCAGCAAATCGCACAAAGCATCGTTCACTTCTAACCACTCATATTTTTCTGGTGCTGAGGGGGAATTCGGAGGAGCAAGAATCGCAATTCCGACGAGAGAATTCTCGACTACCGAGCGATATTTTTCTTCACTTTTTCGCAAAGCTTCTTGGTTGTGCTGTCGCTCGACTGCGTAACGAAGCGATCTAATTAACACTTCGCTGTCGATTTTTCGCTTAACTAGATAATCTTGAGCTCCGGCTTGGATTGACTGCACGGCAAGCTCTTCATCGTTGCGGGCAGTCAGTACGACAATCGGAGTATTTAGGCTATATTCTTGTATTTTGACAATTGTATTTAAGTCTTGGCTATCGGGCAGCGAAAGATCTAGTAAAATCACATCAAAATGTTCGCTGACCAAAAGTTGCTGCGCTTTGCTGAGACGGTCTGTACAACTTACTGATAGCCTTTGGGGTTCGGCTCTACTGACATTTGTTTCTAATAATAATTCTTCGATCAGATCGGCTTCTGCTTGATTGTCTTCGACCAGAAGAACTTTAAAGCCGTTTCGCTTTGCGGGTGGGCTCAAAACTGATATCATATACCTTATTTTTTGTCAGAAGGCAGTGTAGCCAACTATTATAGCATATAAAGAATTGTCTAGCCACAAATCCTGCTGTTCCCAGTTAAAAACTCTTTGGTTCAACAATTACAATGCGCTTTATCTCAGATGTTGAACGGTTCTCAAGAACGGGCTTTCCGCCCCATTGCACAAAAAGTAAATTTTCTTAGGAGAGTTTCTTCTAACTAGCCCTTAAAAGGCTTATTGAAAATGGTACAATATCTGATATCTATGCGATTGTGTTTTTCCTCTAAGTAGGCAAACGCAATCAGGGGGAAATTTTTTAAGGTTTTTAGAAGCTGGGTTTCAGGATGAAACTAAGCTGCTTAGTATTTTTTTGGGCGATCGCCTCTGTGACACGATTTTAGATTTTAGATTCAGTCCAGAGATGAATTGAGGATGTGGAACTAGAATCTCCAATTTTGGGCCGATCACGACTCCTATCGGAAAGTAAGCATCGGTTTTTTGGCGGGTTCAGCCGATCGCGCGATCGAACCCCACCCTTTATTGCCATTGGATTCCGCTACCAACACAATCCAAGCTATCTCCCCACACCCATGAGCGCTCAACGCCAAAAAAGCCGTGGGAAATATCTTCGCTATTCATATTTTTACCCCTTCTTTTATAATACCTTACATAAACTCATTACTGCAATTTCTTTACTTTTTGCAATCAAATAAAATATCTCCATAGGCCTTGCTATTTAGCCAAAAAGTGATAGTCTTTAAATAGAGGCAATCGAAAATTCGGTTGATACAGCCTAGGAGAAAAATTGAGAATTTTTGTAACAAAATTACAATTCCCAATAAACTGTCTTTTGTTTACTGTCCTTTGACCGAAATGAGCTGAAGTTGAGAGGAAAAAAGCAATGCTCGACAATTTAGCAATTGAAAAAAAAAACGGTTTAATTCCCAAAGAAAAAGCCTTAGTATTGTTGTTTGATGAAGTCGGCATCGCCGACATCCCATTAGTAGGGGGAAAAAATGCTTCTTTGGGCGAAATGATTCAACAGTTAAGCCCCCAAGGAGTTAGAGTTCCCAACGGATTTGCAACTACAGCATATGCTTACCGGTACTTCATCCAGTCAGCGGGTTTAGAAGCTAAATTGCGCGAAATTTTTGCCGATTTAGATGTAGAAGATCTGCAGAACCTGCGGCAAAAAGGCAAGCAAGCGCGGGCACTGATTCTCGACACACCATTTCCGCGAGAACTCCAAGCGGCGATCGCGGATGCTTACGAAAAATTGTGCGATCGCTACGGCGACAGTACAGACGTAGCAGTCCGTTCCTCCGCCACCGCCGAAGACTTACCCGACGCCAGTTTCGCGGGACAGCAAGAAACCTACCTCAACGTCCAAGCTTGCGCTGGCGTGCTCGAATGCTGTCACAAATGCTTTGCTTCCATATTCACAGATCGCGCGATTTCCTACCGCCAACAGCGGGGATTCGACCACTTTGAAGTCGCCCTATCAGTCGGCGTCCAAAAAATGGTGCGATCGGACTTAGCATCCTCCGGCGTCATGTTCAGCATCGACACCGAAACCGGATTCAAAAACGCCGTATTAGTAACCGCCGCCTACGGATTAGGCGAAAACGTCGTCCAAGGCACCGTCAACCCCGACGAATACTTCGTCTTTAAACCAACCTTAAAACAAGGTTTTCGTCCGATTTTAGACAAACGTCTCGGCAGCAAAACCCTCAAAATGGTGTACGATATCGGCGGTTCTAAATACACCAAAAACGTCTCCGTCATCGCAGCCGAAAAAAATAAATTTGCCATCCAAGATGATGAAATTATGCAACTCGCAAAATGGGCCGTCATCATCGAAGAACACTACTCTAAAGTGCGCGGGACTTATACCCCGATGGACATTGAGTGGGCAAAAGACGGCAATACGGGCGAATTGTTTATTGTCCAAGCACGACCCGAAACAGTACAATCTCAAAAATCTGCTAAAGTTTTGCGAAACTACAAATTGCAAGGTAGCAGTGCAGTTTTAGCAAAAGGACGCGCCGTTGGCGAATCAATCGGGCAAGGCAAAGCCCGCGTGATTTTAGACGTTCACAGAATTGCTGAATTTCAATCAGGAGAAGTTTTAGTTACCAACAAAACAGACCCGGATTGGGAACCGATTATGAAAAAAGCAAGTGCGATCGTCACCAATTCCGGTGGTCGCACTTGTCACGCCGCCATCATCGCCAGAGAAATGGGAATTCCCGCCATTGTCGGCACTGGCGACGCCACCCAAATCTTGAAAAACGGGCAAGAAATCACTGTTTCTTGTTCCGAAGGAGACGAAGGCAAAGTTTATGCCGGTTTGCTTCCTTTTGAAATTCAAGAAACTGCGATCGAGAATTTACCCCGCACCCGCACTCAAATTTTAATGAATGTCGGGAACCCAGAAGAAGCCTTTGGTTTATCCGCAATTCCTTGCGACGGCGTAGGCTTAGCGCGGTTGGAATTCATCATTGCCAATCACATTAAAGCACACCCGCTCGCACTGATTCACTTTGACGAATTGGTGGATGAATCAGTCAAAGAAGAAATTGCAGAACTGACTGCACTTTACCAACACAAACCCGATTTCTTCACCGACAAACTCTCCCACGGAATTGCCACAATTGCCGCCGCATTTTATCCAAATCCAGTTATCGTGCGGATGAGCGATTTCAAGAGCAACGAATATGCTAATCTTTTGGGAGGGCGGCAGTTTGAACCCAAGGAAGAAAACCCGATGATCGGGTGGCGTGGCGCCTCTCGCTATTACGACCCAAATTACCGCGAAGCTTACGCTTTGGAATGCAAAGCATTAAAGCGAGTTCGCGACGAAATGGGCTTGACAAATGTGATTCCGATGATTCCATTTTGTCGCACCCCGGAGGAAGGGCGAAAAGTGTTAGCCGAGATGGCAAAACACGGTTTAGTTAAGGGCGAGAACGGCTTGCAAGTGTATGTGATGTGCGAATTGCCGAGCAATGTTATATTTGCTGACGAATTTGCCCAAGTTTTTGACGGATTCTCGATCGGCTCTAACGATTTAACTCAGTTAACATTAGGATTAGACCGGGATTCTGCTTTGGTCGCACACATTTTTGACGAACGGAATGAAGCTGTCAAGCGCATGGTAGCAATTGCCATTAAAGCCGCCAAGAAGTACGATCGCAAAATTGGGATTTGCGGTCAAGCGCCCAGCGATTATCCTGAGTTTGCTCGTTTCTTGGTTGAGTTGGGAATTGATTCGATTAGTTTGAATCCCGATTCGGTTTTGAAGACTTTGTTGGATGTTGCTAAGGTGGAAGGCGCGGGTTCGTTGATGGATTTAGCGGGGGATGTTGCTAAGATTTAACCGTTTTGGTTTTGAAGAGCAACCCGGTTTCTCAAAAAGTTTGTGGGATGGGCGTCCCGCCCGTCCCACAATAACAATTAAAATTGTAAGTTATTTAATTCGCCTTCCTCAGCCGTCACCTAACGGTTAACCCAGGGGCGGCATAGTTTGAGACTTGATCGGGAACTTTTCTTATTTAAAACCGTCTTGTCGAGGAGGATTTTTTGTTGCCGATCGCCTAAATTAAAACAAATATTCTCCACATAAGCTCTGAAAAAGTGCTAACTGCTCTCCTGATTATTTTCATAGGTTTAGCTCCGTCGGTGCTGTCTTTGTGGGTGATGCGCTCTGCCCAAAGCCAAGCCCGCGATAGAATTGCTGCGGCCAGACAGGCGGTAGCGAATAGATCCATGCGAACTCAACTACAAACTGCCGATCGCACTTACATACAAAGCCTCGGTTATGCGATCGGCGATATCACTTGCGAGTATAACGCCCGCTCTAATTACATTCGCTGCGCGGTCAATCCTTCTGGGCCCTGTCAAGATTGTCGGTACTACCAAGCCAGAGCTCTTGACGCTCGTGGTGAAAAGATATAGCTTATATTGGTGCTTGTATCTACGCCTATTTGCGGATGTAATAATCAATGAGTTAATATGTACTTACGTGTAAGGATTATGGTTGAAGCTTGTTTTGGACGAACCCCGCCCAAACTCAGCAGTTAAAACCTATTCGAGCATTATTGCTTGGTTACAGTTGGTGGTTAAAGTTGCCATAACAGGGGAATTGCGATCGGTGTTTTTTTAGTTGAGGATTTACGATCAGAAACGAAGTTTAGATAATAAATTTTGGTTGGGTGGCGAGAAATCTAGAAATAAATTGGGTTTCTAGTCTCCTGCGCGTAACTCCTGCAGTTAAAAAAATTAGCCAACAAAAATCGTAAGTAGCTGAGGGGCCAGTCTCTAAATCAGTTTCTCCCAAACATCATGAAAAATTCTGCACGAAACATTGTTCCGAGCTTTTATTTTAAACAGAAACCAGCTCGAAGACTAGCGTGTTGATAGTTTGAGAAGTTGCTTGTGGGCAGCACTAATCTGTTTTTGCGATCGTCGCGAAACAATCTCAAACCTAGATTGCTATCTCCAGACTGCAAGTCATGAATTTTTAAGACGCTTCGTCGATACAGGGTATGCCAATTTCAATTGAATCTCATATGTTGCACCATTTTCAAGAATAGGCTTTGTGGCCTGTTCCACAATAAGTGAATTTTCTTATGGGCTGGGCAGGAGAACTACCCATAGAAAGGTTATTGAGAATGGTAAAAGATATCAGTTGAATGACACTTCGGGCAAGGTCGGCATAATTATGTGACGGCTATCACTCCCTAATCAATGTCTGGTTGTTATTGTGAACAGGGCTTGCACACCAAAAGCAAAGAAACCGAGTTTTTTTACCGGGAGCGAGGGCTGCAAAGAAGTCTTTTCGTCCCTCAAACCAGGTTTATACGTCTAGAAATAGTGAATTTTATCTGCAAATAAAGTGCATTAGACGATTTACAGAAAACCTCATTAAGTAAATTTTTGAGAACTGGTGTTATTATCTACTGCGCGATGTAAGAGATAAGCGTGTAACAGATACACTCGCTAACAGAAAAGAAAAAAGTCGAAAGCCAAATATCACCCGGTACAGAGATTCTGGGGATTTAAACCCCAAATCCTCAGCGCTTCTGCCGGCGATCTTGGCAATGCTATTAAATATCAAGATAGCAGGGCTTTGTGCTGAGTAAAATTCGCTTTTTGCTCTTGATTCAAGTCAAGCTGCACCGCCTCTTACTCTGCAATTAAACCTTTTCAAGAAGTGATAATGATCATCTGGAAATGGGTACATCATCTACAATTCGTGAGCCAATTTGACCATGCACAGCATCTGCAACAAACCAATTTTTATCACCCCCAAAATATGTGACTCCACCGCAAGGAATGCGGTCGCAAAATCCCGAACAACCGCAACTTATCATCAGAAAAAAAACATAAAACAAGTAAAAACAGAGGAGTATTTCCTGTCCCAGAAACTGCGTGGCGACAGGGGAATTGGGCATCCCCACAGAGAATTTTTGCGAGCCACCGAGTCTCTGGGTGTCCAGACTCTAAAAAATGTACTGTTCCTCGATGCCAGAGTAGAGAACTGCGACAGCTTGGCAAGAGGAGGAACAGCCGATACAGAGGTATTTGTATTGGACTCGACGGGGGATGGAGTCGAGCAAATTACTAGAGTTTTGGCTAATTACAGCGATTTAGACAGCCTTCAGATAGTTTCTCACGGTCGAGAAGCGGGGGTGCAGCTAGGGTCGATCGAACTCTGCAGCGACAACTTAGAAACTTACAGCCATTTCCTACAGCAGTGGGGAAAAGCCCTCAGCGAGAGAGGAGGTATTTTGTTATTCGGGTGCAGCGTCGCAGCAGGGGAAAGCGGCGAGGCCTTCGTGCGGCGGCTGAGCTTGATAGTCGGTGCAGATATTGCAGCTTCCGACAACTTGACGGGGAGTGCGGCACTCGGTGGCGACTGGGAATTAAAATTTGCGACCGGGGAAATAAAAGCGAGAATCGCCATTGAAAAAGAAGTGCTCGCAGCCTACCCTTACGCCCTCGGCACATTAGTTAACGAAACTTTCAAAAACTCCACAGTTAGGGGGCCTTGGATTTACGGGGGAAACGACGGGGCACTGTTTGATCCCAGCAACGGGGTTGCAGCAGCCAATCAACGTATCCCCGGCATTACCGGAGGCACTGTATCCGGCGTACTTCCGGCTTTGGGCGGTGCAAGTCCCGGCGATGGCGCTCTGCTATTAACTCCAGCAGTAAACCTTCGAGAAGCCTTCGTCATCTACAACAACCCCATTCCTTCAACCGACGGTATCAGAGTTCAGTTTGATTTTTATTCTTACGGTTCAAACCAGCAATCTAATACTCCGCAACCATTTATTACCCCTCAGCCTGGGGACGGGCTGGGTTTCTTCCTGATTGACGGCACTGTTAGCCCAACCAGGACTGGGGGTTATGGCGGTTCTGTGGCTTACGCTCCACGAACGGGTATACCCGGTATTGAGGGAGGTTATTTAGGCATTGGGCTCGACGAGTTTGGCAATTTTTCAACGTCTACAGAAGGGCGCTCTGGCCCACAGCCACCTCCGATTCCCGGCTCCTCTATTGGTTCTTTCAGACCTGATTCAGTAACTGTTAGAGGAAATCAAGCAAACGGTTATCGGTTTTTAACAAATGCGATCGTTCCCTTCGGCATCGATAACATTCCTACGAGTATTAACTTTATCGGCCCTCCCGGCACCACTTTTAACTTCAGCAATACGTTCACGAGCGATCGCAATTTAGCCAAAAGATCCGTTCAAATTACGCTGAATCCATCTAACGATCCGGTGGAACCCTCTCGCCTCACCGTTGCCTTCGATGAAAATTTCGACGACATCTACGAAACTACATTGATCGACATCCGCAACTTAGCAACTGAAAACGGCCCAGTACCGCCAATTTTCAAATTTGGTTTTGGCAGTTCCACAGGAGCCGCCAACAACATTCACGAACTTCAAAACCTGGTAGTTGAAACTATCAATCCTCCGAGTATCGCCGCTGAGGTTGCCACTATCAAGACCGGTCCGCAGTTCGTCAAATCCGAAGGCAGCATTACCTACACGATTACTACAGTAAACAAGGGGCCAGCGCCTGCTACAAATGTTCTGATTCAAGACGAAATACCTTTAGAACTGCTGCGTCCGGGCGGATTGCCACCAATTCTCAGTGCCTCCAACAACGGCACTTACGTGAACCAAACCAAGGCAGTCACCTGGCCGTTAATTCCGGTTCTCAATGCCGGCGAGACTGTGACTTACACCCTGACAATTGATTTGCCCCCCGGTTTAACCAGCGGTAGCAGTTTTGCCAACGTTGCATTCAGCACTAGCTCGACTTTCGACCCCGACCTCAGTAACAACAGCGGTGTACTTGCGCCAGGGCAAATCGAGGGGCCTGGTGTAGTCTCTACCACAGTTGTTGATACAGTCGCGGATTTAGTTACTACCAAAAGTGGCCCTGTGACTACCTCAGCCGGGTCAAGCGTCACCTACACATTGACTACCACTAACATAGGCCCAGACCCGGCTGCCGATGTGACCATCACTGACAGCATTATTCCGGGTTTAACAGGAGTCAGCGTATCGGACGGCGGGACTTACGACCGTGTTTCGGGCATTGTCACCTTTCCAGCACTGACGGCGCTGGCAAATGCGGCTACTGCGACCCGCACTGTCAGTTTCAGTGCCCCAGCCACCGTTACTGCCATCAGCAACACGGCCCGGAGTAGCGCGGCGACTTTCGATCCGATCGTCACTAACAACAACGGTTCGACAACCAACAAAGACGGCACTCCCACTAACTCTACGGTTACGACAAGTATTGCGCCCAACGCCGACCTCGCAACCACAAAAACGGGCTCTACGAGTGCTACTGCTGGTAGTTCGGTCAGTTATACGATCGCCACAGTCAACTTAGGGCCGAGTCCTGCAGAAGCTGTAACCATCACCGACAGCATAGTTCCTGGGTTAACCGGAGTCACGGCATCGAACGGCGGCGTTTACGATCCACTAACCGGCATTGTCACCTTCGCGCCCGTGGCAATCGCCAACGCGGAGACTGTCACCCGGACGATCGACTTCACAGTACCGCCCACCCTAACTTCCATCAGCAACACGGCAAGAAGTACCTCCATCACTCCCGACTCCACTCCTGCCAACAACAACGGTACAAACCCCAACGCCACCGTCACTACCTCGATCCAGGCTGTGGCCGATGTTGTCACCCAAAAAACTGCTTTGCCCAGCATTAAGGTGGGCGACACCCTCCTTTATACAATCACTACTACCAACAACGGGCCGAGTCCTGCGACCAACGTAGTCATCACCGACAGCCTGATTCCCGGCTTAACGAATGTCAGCGTGTTCGATGGCGGAACCTACAATGCTGCCACAGGAGTGATCGAGTTCCCAGCGATCGCGACTTTAGCCAGCGGCAGCAGTGTCACCCGCCGCCTAATTTTTGTACCCCCGCCTACCCTGACGAGCATCACCAACATTGTATTAAGTCGATCGTCCACTTTTGACCCGGACTTAACAAACAACAACGGCTCGACAGTCGCAGTGCCGGGTGAAGCGGGGGGTCAAGTCATTACCTCGATCGAGCCTGTGGCCGACCTGGTTACGTCCAAGAGCGGTCTCACATCTGCTCCTGCTGGTAGTTCCGTGACTTATACTATAAATACCGCCAACAATGGGCCGAATGCTGCTGAAAACGTAGTGATTACAGACAGCATCATTCCCGGTTTAACGGGAGTCAGCGCATCCGATAACGGCACTTACGACCCGGTGACAGGGGTTGTCACCTTCCCAACAATTCCCAGTTTGACTAGCGGCAGCAACATCAACCGCGAGGTAACATTAGTCGTTCCAGCGACGGGCACTATTAGCAATACTTCCCAGAGTCGATCGACCACTTTTGACCCCGAACCCAGCAATAACAACGGTTCCGAGTCCAGAGCCACCGTCACCACCGCCATTTTACTCGCCCAGCCCACACCCAACCAACCTCCATCAGCCAACAGCAGCAACGCTGCGCTAGCGCCAAACAGCGTTGTCCAAATTAGCGGACTCGGAGGCGGAGACTCTGACGGCACAGTGGTTACATTCACCATCAGCACCCTGCCACCGACAAATCAGGGCGTCCTGTTCTTGGGCGACCCCGCAACGGGGGGAATCGCTATCACAGCAGGTCAAATCCTGACAGCCGAGCAAATGACACAGTTATTCTTCCAGTCGGCCGGCAATTTCACAGGAGCTAATTTTACCTACAGCAGCCAGGACAATCTCGGTGGCAGCAGTCCTGCCGCCACAGTTTCTCTGCTGTCGCTGGCGTTCAACTACCCGCCGGTACCCACAAACTTCAGCAAGACCCTGGCGCCAGACAGCACCGTCAACCTCACAGGGCTGACGGCCAAAGACCCCGACGACTCGATCGAATTCTTCACTATCAACACCCTACCGGCGACCAATCAAGGCGTCCTGTTCTTGGGCGACCCCAGTCAGGGAATCCGGGTCACGGCAGGCCAAAGACTTAGCACAACTCAAATCAGCCAGTTATTCTTCCAAGCAACCAGCGAATTCGCCGCCACCAACTTTACCTACAGCGCCACAGACCGCCGCGGCGCCATCAGTCCAGCCCCCGCTACAGCCTCCCTGCTAGCACTATTACCTCCCATCGACCAGCCACCCGTCGCCAACAACTCCAGCGTCGCTTTGTTGCTGGAAACAACCGTGAACATCCCCGGACTCGGAGGAACCGACCCAGACGGGACGGTGGTTTCCTTTACCGTAAACACCTTGCCGCCAGCCAATGAAGGCACGCTGTTCTTAGGCGAACCCAGCCAAGGAGTGCGGGTCACGGCAGGTCAAACCCTTACAGCCGAGCAAATTACCCAGTTGTTCTTCCAGGCATCGGGCAATTTCATAGGGGCAAACTTCACCTACAGCGCTACAGATAACCTCGGTGCCATCAGTGCGGCAGTTGCCACTGTCTCTCTCATTCCCCTTAAGGAATCGATACCAACACCGACACCCGCGCCGATACCCGTGCCGACGCCGATACCCGTGCCGACGCCTATACCCGTGCCGACGCCGATACCAACTCCAACTCCAACACCAGCCCCGACGCCGATACCCGTGCCGACGGCGACACCAACTCCAACTCCAACACCAGCCCCGACGCCGATACCGATACCCGCGCCGATACCGATACCCGCGCCGACGCCGATACCCGCGCCGATACCGATACCCGCGCCGATACCGATACCAGCCCCGATACCGATACCAACACCAGCCCCGACGCCGATACCCGCGCCGACGCCGGAACCAACTCCAACTCCAACACCAACTGCAACACCCGCGCCAGCCCCGGAACCAAAACCAGTCCCGCAACCCGAACCAATTGCAACTCCAACTGCAAGACCAACACCAACACCAGCGCCAGAACCAAGCCCGATATTCAACCGAGTACCCGAACCCGATACCAGTTGCGGTTGCGACCCACTGCCCCAGCAGCCTCTGATCAGATTTATCCCACCCCAGCCTTCACAAATACTCAACTTCGACTCCAACGCCGCCCAACTCATCGACATCCAAAACACGATGAGAGGCACTCCCGGAAACGATTCCTTAACAGGGAACGAAGCTAACCAACTGTTAATCTCCCTCAACGGAGACGACACAGTATTAGGTGAAGCAGGCAGCGATATCGCTTTCGGCGACCAACAGCGAGATTACATAGCTGCGGGTAA
>NZ_JAUBQQ010000164.1:0-1402 GCF_036701335.1 Microcoleus sp. Pol12B5
GTGTTGGGGTGGACGGCCCCCAAACGGCATCAAATGTGCCAAGATTGAGTCGTTGAAAACCTCAAGAAGGAGACCGTCCGTGAACGATATTATCCGCATTGGGATGGACACGTCAAAGCATGTGTTCCAGCTGCACGGTGTCGATGCTGCCGAAAGGCCGGTGCTGCGCAAAACTTTTCGCCGCAAAGAGATGATCGAGTTCTTCTCAAAGCTGCCACCAACGCAAGTGGCGATCGAAGCATGTGGAGCTTCGCACAACTGGGGTCGGACGCTTACCGGCTTTGGGCACTCGGTGAAGTTGATTCCGCCTGCCTATATCAAGCCTTATATCAAGCGCGGCAAAAACGACGCAGCCGATGCAGAAGCGATCTGCGAGGCGATGAGCAGGCCTACAATGCGCTTCGTTCCGATCAAGTCGGCGGACAATCAGGCGGCCTTGATGCTGGTCACAATGCGCGACCGGTTAATCCGAACGCGCACTCAGCTCTGCAGTGCGATCCGCGGCCACGCTGCCGAGTTCGGGCTGATCGCTGGCTCCGGAACCTGCCGCGTGGAACCGCTACTTGATCGCATCGCTGCCGATCCCGAAGTCCCGCATCTCGCGCGCGATCTGTTCGCAATGCATGCCGAGGAGCTGGCACTGCTGCGGGCACGGATTAAGGAAGTCAACGGGAGGCTTGCTGAATGGCACCGCTCGAACGCGCGAAGCCGGCGGGTGGCTCAGATACCGGGTGTCGGAACACTTGGCGCGACATTGCTGGCACTAAAGACGCCGGCACCGGAAGACTTCCAGTCCGGTCGCGCGTTCGCCGCCTGGATCGGTCTGACGCCGCGTGATCACTCAACCGGCGGCCGGGTGAAGCTGGGCAGCATAACCCGTGCTGGTGACGCCCTGCTCAGACGAACACTCGTGGTCGGAGCTACAGCGCTGCTCCGCCATATCCGCAATGATCGAAGCAAGCATGCTTCGCCCTGGATCCTCGAGATGCTGAAGCGGAAACCGCCAAAGTTGGTCGCGGTCGCCTTGGCGAACAAGATGGCGCGCATCGCGTGGAAGCTCATGGTCACCGACCAGGATTACCAGGCACCTGCTGGAGCCACATCGCTGGCGAGAGCTGCATGAAATCAGCCAGTCACGGGGAGCGCAGCACGCGCTACGTGCCAGGCCGATAACCGGAAACTTGCAAGAAGAAAGCAGATGGTGTGATCGATCGATCCAGAGCGCAAGAAACTCCGAACGCCGCATCGGCCCTCGAGGTCGCGTACGTGTTAGGAACTCGCGCCGCGGAATCCATCTTGGCCAGCGGTCATGTGAGGCTGCACCAACAGGCCGGACATATGAACGCAAACCATCCGATCAGCTGCTGCTTGAACCTTGTAAGCGAGGGGCCGTCCACATATG
>NZ_JAUBQQ010000119.1:0-7188 GCF_036701335.1 Microcoleus sp. Pol12B5
TCCGTTCTATCAAGACTACTAATTATCAAGAATTAGCCAAAGCCATAGAGTGGGCGTTCAGTCAAGTTACATCATCAGATATTTTTAACTGGTTTACACACTGCTGTTATTGTACCTCATTTTTCTGAGAAAGGCTATAGCTGGCTCCATCCCTAATAATCAAATGTCTGGCTTCGGGATTTAAAGATTGTAAGTCTTTTAAGAAAGCTACTGTATTCTCAGAATTTCCCGTTGCATATTCTCGGAGAACAAACTGTTTTGTTAAATAATTTACTGCTCCATAATAAGTTTGTTTTTCTCTCTCATTCAGCAGCGGTATTTCTATTCTTTCGTTGCGCCTTCCCCAAATATAGCCACAGACATCTCCCCACAGGAGATGACACTCATCAATCAAATACACCACAAGCTTTCTCGACTCTATAGCCGAGCGGTGTTGTTCCAGAATCTCACAAATTTCTTGGTGCTTTTTTTTGACGAGTTCTTCATCACGCTTTGGATTCGTTTTTTGAGATTTCTTCCAGCTAATTCCCGCTGATTTAAAAAGTTGATAGTAGCTAGCTTTTGATTGAAATTGAATCTGATACCGCTCTGCTATATGATTTGATAATTCGGATAAATCCCACTGGTTTTTATTGGTTAACCATTGGATGACTTCCGCTCGTTCTTCTGGCTTAAGTTGTCCCCGCGAGCCTTGATGATTTAAGCGTAGCCCTTCAATTCCATGCAACGCATAATTAATTTTCCACTTGCTAATAAATGGAGACGATACTCCCAAGATTTGTTGAATTGTTTCGCGCTCGATCCCTCCGATTAGCATACGGACAGAAATGGCTCTTTTGAGTTCTCTTGGATCGGGATTGCTGGCAATAAAATTTTCGAGTTCCAATAAAGCTTGGACTTCATACTCCACAAATTTTTCTGCCGATTTTTTTTGGGACATCTCAATTCCTACTTAGATTAACGTCCTCATTATACATGATTTATAATTTACAAATCATTTGCGATCGCTATATCTACCATACAACTGGGCAATCGACTTTGACTAAAAGGGTTTGCCGCACTGACCAACCCTTGGTACTGGCTGCAATAGTTAGCTTAATCAAAACTCATATCCTCACTGGCCCTGCGGATGAGTGAGGATATGAGTTTTGGGGCGGCGAGGACTCCTACCCCTGAACAATATTTGATTTTAATCAGATCACTGATGGGTGGGCGACGAATCACCAAACATCTTCCGGAACAAAGCCACTAACAAGGTCTAATATATTAGGTTGCTTTGGATCGCCAGCGTTGATATAGCGGTTCTCAACTTTCGTGAGGTACTTGGCAGTTAATTACCAATTCCCCACTTCTTCCATTCTTTAATCTACAATTTAAATCTGTACCTCATTCACTTGAGAAGTGCTATACACATCTAGACAGCCCTTTGAGGAAACCTACTTCACCTCTCCCCAGCCCTTTCCTAAAGGGGGAGATGTCACCTTCAATCCTTGGGTCAAAATTGGAATTGCAAATGGGAAATGAGGAATGGGACAAATTTTATCTTCATCTGTTTAATGCCCAGTTTAGGATATTACTTTTCTCAATTAAACTAAGGATGTGAGATTTAAAGCAGCTTTGTTAAGTGTTTGAGTGCCAATTCGACTTTGGGTAATACCGCTGGCTGTTTCGGTTGCTCCTTTATTCAGAGCATTCATCGCCTCTACCACTTGCTCAATAGCGATCGCCTGCTGTTTAGTATTCAGATAAATTTGCTGACTGCTGACAACAACACTGTTAATAGCATTAGCAACATTGTTAAAATTATCCGCCGTACCTTCAGTCAATTTTAGGCTATTATCTAAAGTTTTTTTGCCCTCATCTGTTACCGTCACTGTCTTATTAATGGCATTCTTAATATCGTTTACTAAATCATTAATCTGAGCCGAGGATTTTTTGCTTTCATCTGCGAGTCGGCGAATTTCCCTCGCCACCACCCCAAACCCTTTTCCTTGTTCTCCGCTGCGTACTGCTTCCACTGTAGCGTTAATTGCCAGCATATTAGTTTGATTAGCCAAATCGCTGACTAAATTGGTAATATTAGCAATCTGATTGGTTTGCTGGCTCAAATGTAAAACTTGCTCGGCGATAGCTCCGACTTTTTCCGTCAAACTCAACATTCCCTGCTGGGTTTTATGCACCACTTTACTGCCTTCTGCTGCCAGGTTTAAGACATTACTCGCATTCTCAAGGGCTGACTCGGCTTGCATAGCTGATTGCCTCGATGATGCGCCCAATTCATCCATTGTGGTAGTTGTTTGATTAACAGAAGCAGCTTGTTGTACAGCAACACGTTCCTGTTGCTCAATTGTAGCAGCGATCTCGGTAGAAGAACTGACAATCATATTAATAATACCTTTCAGCGCTTTATCTAAAGGTTTGGCGATCGCTATGCTTAAAGCTATTCCTAAACTAATCGCTGTTAGCGGTCCAACTGTCATAGCCAATAATACAGCTACTTGAGTATTCCTAATATCATTTTCAGCGATTTTATAAGCATCGTCGGCTTGCTTTCTGTTAGATGCAGCTACGGCTAAATTTGCTTTTTCTGCCTTTATATATTCAAGGCGAATTACCTTAGATTGCTGACTGAGTTTATTCAAAAGGTTACTAGCTGTTTTGGCTCTTGCCATTTCTGGCGAATTACTTTTACCTTGAGTAATTAGGTTTAGCTGCAAGCCCAAAGGATCCAAAATTCCCACTTTTTCAAATTCTTGATTAATTCGCAGGAGTTCTCGATCTTCCTGCTTCCACTTCTCCCAATACTTAAGCATTTGTTGATATAGTGCGTTTTCATCTGCGGTACGTGGAGTGGCTTCGTATGCTTTAAACCCATCTTGAATCTGCTGCCAAGCCTTGTCCATTCTGTTTAAGGCATCTTGCCTTTCTGCTTGACTGAGTGCCGGATTAATTAGCGCTCTCTCGGATGACTCAATTTGGGTTTGTCCCTCGTTAATTTTCCATAATGCTTCAATACTAGGTAAATTATTTTTACCTATAGTATCTATGTGTTGACTGAGGTTAGATGTTGAGTTCCCTCCTACCCAGCCAACTAAAAATACTAAAAGTCCCATAATCAGAAATGCGCCGATAAGTCTGGTTTGTAAATTCATTTTTCTCAACATACTATTTCTACTTCCTTCTACTACAGTTCTCCTCGCTGCCATCCTCAATATATCTTGTATATTATAGCTTTTATCAGGTAGATTAAGTACCTATTATGATTTGACCTTTGAGATTTTACATTTTAACATTAGTAATTAATTGATGAGTAACTCCCGATCCTGAAAGTCACTATTGATTTTGGGTGACGACGCAGTTACGGTAGCTTTTTGGTTGTCATCATGCTGAATTCATTTTTATAAATCCCTTTAGTCTACAGGTTAAAACCTGGCTTTACACAAACCAAGCCGGCCCACGCCAACTATAAAAATTGGTATGATTATAATTAAGTTTGGAGTTCAGAGATATAGCCTTTGTGAGGCAGATGAGGTATTATATTGCTGTCTCATTCATAACGGTAAAACATAAAATATAAGATAAATGAACTAGAACTCGCTCAAGAGTCACACCATCACCATAAGTGGAGGGGACGCCCCCTCCACTCACAGCACGTTTGTTTGCCAAGCCTTGAAAACATCATACATTACTAGCAATGAAAGCTGATTATCTGGATTTTTGACAAGAAATTATCGATGTTTATCATTACGGAAGCCATCTCACAAAAATTAATACCTAACTGTTTTTTGGGAGTTCTCACTTTTGTAAAAAAATTACTTAAATAGCCTTCTAAAACCCGTAATATCGCTCGGCGACCTAATTTATGTGATCGTGCAAAATTAAGGTCGAACAACTGCTAATTTTAGCGCCGAGGGCAAATAAAAAGAATTCAACTATTGAATAACTTCATTCTTAACTATCTCAAGAAAAAGTTCAATGGGTAAAAATAAAACTAACAAACCTGTGAAAATATTTTTTACGACCACTTTATATAAAAATTAATAAAGTTATAATATAAGTGAGTTTAAGACGTAAAAGGATACAATTAAATTTGAGGCTATTATGCTCCGAGAACCTACCATAACTAGGTAAAAATGCTTGGGTAGTGAGGGAGAAGGGTCATAGAAATAGACAAAACAAGTAAAGAAACTCATCAATAAAAAGGGCGAAAGTAATATACTTGTCGCCCCCTTTGTCCGATTTATCACAAACCTGAGAATTGATGGTCAAAACTTAAATATATTTTCAGTTTTATCAACACAACAAATTATCAATAATTAGGAAAGGCGATAGAGTTTGCATTCCGTCAACTTTCTAAGGTTAACTTTCTCAGCAAGATATTTGGAACTGGTTGACACACTGCTGTTATTGTACTTTATCTATCTGAGAAAGGCTATACGCGAATCGAAAGTGTCTGTGCAGACTTTCTAGCGGGGACTGAGCAATTCAATCTACCCCAGTGTGGAAATCCCGTAAGGGAAAAACGCGAAAAGCCAAACTGTGAAGTTTGGAAACCCACGCCATAACTGTAATCAGTTTGGCGTTGGGAGGATGTTACTGCTTTTCCTTAGTCGATCGAGATTGACTGAGGCCCCGTGCTTTTACCGTTGGTGGGTTCGGCTGGGGGAGTAGTGTAGGAAGTTGAACCAGCTTGCTCGTCGATCCAGCTTTTAACGGGATCTTCGTGAAGGTTGAGTCGAAGCAGGCCAGATAAAAATCCGCCCGCGAAGGCGATCGGCTGTTCGATCAATTCTTTCGCCATTGGGATGAGTTCGTCGATGAACATTCAAGAGTCTCCTTGTGTTGCAGGGGTTCTACCTTAACTGTATCGTTTGTACTGCGATGCTGGCAGCGGCCTACAAAAAACCTTCCAGCCCTGAAGATGGGCGATCGGGCAATTTTTCGGCTCATGACTTACAATGCTAATCACATTGCTGCAAAAATTTTATGTGCCGTTTGCTTGGCTACCTCGGGGAGCCGATTTTACTCGATGCTATTCTGTACAAGCCGGAACATTCCCTAATTGTGCAGAGTTACCAGCCCCGCGAAATGACTTCTGGCCTACTCAATGCTGACGGTTTTGGTATTGGTTGGTATCACCCGCACTTAGATACTGACCCGTTTACTTATAAAAATGTACAGCCAATTTGGAGTGACATTAACCTTCCAAGTATCAGTCGATACGTTGAATCTGGATGCGCGATCGGATATGTTCGCAGTGCAACTTCAGGACAAGCTGTAGATTTGAGCAACTGTCAGCCGTTTCAGAACGATCGCCTGCTGTTCGTACACAACGGCTTCGTGAAGAATTTTCGGCAAACTCTTTACAGACCAATTCGCGATCGCCTCAGCGATACGCTTTATCAATCAATTAACGGCACTACAGATTCAGAGCATATCTTCGGCTTGTTTGTCAATGAATTGACAGCCGGAAATCTGACTCTAGAAGCTGCTTTACAAAACACGCTGAAAACTTTGGCAGAGCTAGCAAACTTTCACCAAGTAGAATTTTCAGCTAATATAATTATCAGCGACGGACACCAGCTCGTTGCCTCTCGCTTTGCTTCCCAAAAAACCCCTCCTTCCCTCTATTGGCTGCGAGACGATTTAAATTTCCCGGATTCTGTCATCATTGCTTCTGAACCTTTATTTGCTGGCAATTGGCACGAGTGTCCAGTCCAGAGCATTATCAGTACCGGAGTAGACCGTGATATCGAAATCTATCCTATCTTGTAGAGAGGCAATTTATCGAGATTTGCAGCAGTGTCGCAGCGGCACTTTCAAGCTATTTGCAGACATCGATTATGATACTTTTTGCCGTCAAGCTCATCCTGATTTCAGTCCAGTTGGCTGGCACTTAGGTCACATTGCTTATACTGAAGATTTGTGGCTGTTGCAACGATGTGCTGGCTTGGAACCTGTCTTTCCTCAGTATCACCAACTGTTTGCTGCTGATATTTTGCCGAAAAAACAACGGGTTTTTCTGCCCGCGTTACCTGAAGTTGAATTATATCTGGACGCGGTGAGAAAAAAGGTGTTAGATTATTTGGAAGTAGCGCCGATCGACAAGCAAGAACGTCTCTGGCGGTTTATTATTCAGCATGAAAGCCAGCACTGCGAAACTGTTGCTTTCGTGTTGCAAATGCACAGGAAGAAGGAAGCAAGGCACGACACGGATTTGGACACGGATACACGGATTAATTCTCTACAACACAGAGGAATCAAGCGAGGAATAAAGCAGCAGAAATTCCCAATGCCCAATTCCCAATTCCCGATGCCCCAGGCCCCATTCCCAATTCCCAATTCAGCGATTGAAATTCCGGGCGGAGAATTTTACATGGGAAGCGATGCTGCTGAGGCTTTGGATAACGAGCGATCGCGCCACCTGTGTTATTTAGAAGCATACTCGATCGATCGCTATCCCGTCGCTTGCGGTCAATACCGAGATTTCATGGAATCCGGCGGCTATCAAAACCCTGATTGGTGGTCAGCGGACGGCTGGAAATGGCTGCAAGGCGAAGCCGTCTCTCAACCGCTTTACTGGTCAGAAAATCCAGCTTTCAACAATCATCCAGTCTGCGGTGTCAGTTGGTACGAAGCCGAAGCTTACTGCAACTTTATCGGCAAGCGTTTGCCATCGGAAGCTGAATGGGAAAAAGCTGCGAGTTGGGATGCAATAAATCAAACATATCGCATCTATCCTTGGGGAGAAGAACAGCCAAACGGCAGCCTGTGCAATCATGGCAATAATATTGCCAATACCTCGCCAGTTGATGCCTTTCCCAATGGAGCAAGTGTGGCGGGTTGCTGCGATATGTTAGGCAATGTTTGGGAGTGGACTGCTTCAACTTTTGACGCCTATCCCGGATTTGAAAGTTATCCTTACAGGGGATATTCTCAAGTTTATTTTGATGGAGAACACCGGGTTTTGAAAGGCGGGAGTTGGGCGACTTTTCCGCAGGCTCTGCGATCGACCTTTCGGAATTGGTATTATCCGGGCGTGCGGCAAATTATTGCTGGTTTTCGCTGCGCTAAGTAGTTGGCTAGCTAATTATAATTGCAATCAAATAGGGTAATTGCTCAACCCCCTTGACAAGAAGACAAGATAGACATTAGATCAAGGAATGGAAAAACTCCCCGACCTAAAAC
>NZ_JAUBQQ010000165.1:0-1370 GCF_036701335.1 Microcoleus sp. Pol12B5
TTGCTGGGGAACTGAGGGGAATTCAGCTTATATTGTGGTGGAATGGCTGGATTTGGTAAGTCGCGGGGGCGATCAAACCCACATTCCGCAGTTCTGGCTTTAATGACTAAGGATTATCATACATTCAGTGTAGGAAAAATATCTGTCCCTACCTTTTGTAACTGTAGTTTAGACTAAAAAATCAGTGCAGCTAAAAGTAGCAGCCTTTTAGCAGAAGGCAAGCTGTTGCTCAAAAACTCAAGAGGTAGAAGATTCAACAGCTAATCTTGAAGACTTTTTCCGTCGAGAAACGCGTTTTTTAACAGTGGTATAGCACGGTGCCTTAGTACGTACCTTTCCTTTTTCCCAACCAGGGGATTTTCCCCTATGTTTAGGCACTGTAGCGGGAGTACCAATGTCAACTAAAACCGAAAACATTGATTGGGCAACACGTCCAGGAGTTAAATTAATCGTAGCAGATTGCCAAGGAAGTCGATGTTCCAGAACTAAATCCCTAGCCAGCCAGAGTTGCCAACTCATCAATGGCATTAAATCGCTCCAGCGCTCTGATTGTTCGGGAGTTCTCAAGTTAGGCAATGTCCAATGTAATCGTTGCTTAACAAATCTATACCAATGATCGACTCCAAAGCGTCGTAAATACTTAAACCAGACTGTTTCTAAGGGTAGAGTTCGTTCTCCAACCCAAGCCAACCATAAGGGTGGAAACGGCTGACCATTTGACATGGGCTTCATTCTTAAGGGCGAGGATTAAATTGACTCTTTGTCCAGGGGCACGATAGAAATGTAAGTCAAGCCATTGCCTGACTCGGACTTTTCCCAACCCTGGATGTTCGTCAATTTCAATCACAGTATCCGTTTGGAGCCATGTGGTTGGGTCGTTGAGTCTCATTTTCTGCCCATGTTTCCGTGGCCTACCGCGACCACTATAGGCTGGTGGTGTTGACCACAAACAGGCATTCCTTCGGACTCTCATTAAACAATCAGCTTGAATACCTGCTATCGCCAGTACCCAATTTGCATTCCCATATTCTCGATCTAAAACTGCTAAGACTGGATGGATGCTCTGTTCACAGACAAGTTTGAGTTGGGAAGCTGCTTGAAGAATGGGTGAGGACCCACTACTAATTCTTTCATGGAGCAGGGGTAATGCCCAACTTCCTTGTGCTTCTGGTATCCACGCAATTGTACTGTACCCCTGTCCAATAATTACGCCTTTGTGATATTCATGGGTTCTGTCTTGTAATGTTTTGGCATCTGGTCTGCCCCATGCAGTATGATCGATTGCCACTAAAACGTGTTCTGTTGAGGGTGCTTCCTCCTGTAATTGCTCCAGATACAGCAGCATCAGTTTTTTCCGGTCTGGTCTACAG
>NZ_JAUBQQ010000015.1:0-104109 GCF_036701335.1 Microcoleus sp. Pol12B5
CGTGTTCTGTTGAGGGTGCTTCCTCCTGTAATTGCTCCAGATACAGCAGCATCAGTTTTTTCCGGTCTGGTCTACAGTCTTGCAATGCCTCGTAGACGCTTGGCCATTGACGATGGAATAATGGATTGAGCGAAAATTCCGCCAAACAGGCTGCATTCCTGGTCGTCATCACTGCATCCATGAGCTCGAATGTGGCATCCTTGGCTTTGACCAATAACTCGTATGCTGCTTGACGAAAGTCCTTTAATCGTTCACTGTTCATTTAGGGAGTGGATAGGTTTTATTTTTCACCCTTATTCTCTCGCGGCGCGGTGGCTCTAGTTCTTCTGAAAGCCACCGTTCTCATCTTTATTTAGTCTAAACTACAGTTTCTAATTTTAGTATCATTTTTTTGCGCTTTTGGCGAAATATAAGAAATTTGAATTTACAGATATTTCCCAATATATTCCTTCCGCAATATCTGAAATGATTTTCCCTAAATTAGACACTAAAATTCCGGCAACATGATTAGACCTCTTGCGAAAGTTTCAGGCGAGCGCTAATTTATCTTCAAAGAAAGTTCATAATTATAAATACCAGCAATCAAATTAAATCTTAATCCGAAGCGTCTTCTTCGATTCCGATATCTTGATGAAAGGGGTGCATCTCACTTTTGCAGATACATCAAGTAGAAAGTTGACCATTGAGATAAGCACAGCGAAGAGAAAGGATAGAGGAAACACTCTCTATATTCCACTGCGCTCCCGATAATTTCACCCAAGCGTCCAATCCGTTTAATCGTTGATTCTACTGTTCCAGAACCGATAGAACTTAAAGATTCTTCTTTATAGTATCGGTAGTTAACTATTGGGTTGCGATGGAACTCTAAATAATTGCAAAAGGTTTTAAATCCTTTTCTTTTCAACTCTTTAAATAAATTGATAACTTCATTAACTAGACCCGACCATAACAGGCTTTCGGCTTGTTTTAATCGTTTCAATGAACCCCCGGCTTTGTACAAATTTTCTTTCAGATGATACCAATCTAAGATTTCTTGTCTTTGCTCAGTCACTCCAATTTCTTGAAACAAGTTCCAAATTCCGGGATGACCATCCCTTATCCAATATATAGGATGTAGCAATCTTTGGGTATTACTCCAATCAATTAAATCTTGATTATTTTGAAAGAATGCTCCGCAATAAACATTATCTAAATACACGGCTTTATAATCTTTCCAATAACATGGCTCACCCTTGTTTTCGTTGCGTAGCCTGACTTTACCTCCCTCTAAGGTAATTTCTTGGACTCCTTGTTTAGATGTAGGCAATTCAAATTCTTGGCTCTGAACTAATCTCTGTAAGGTACTATGAGAAACTGGGATTCCTGTGAATGTTTCTAAATCTTTTTCTCCTTTTTGATAAGACTCGTTGGCGCTGATTATCAGAGCGCACTTTTCCATCATTGGACTGAGTTGACTATAAGGTTTTAGCCCGAAATATTTCGCCTGATTGTCTGTAATATTCAGCAACCCGACTAATGATTTTATGGTTCGCTGTCTTCCTGTTTTAATTCCTGATACTTTTGAAAAAAAAACCTACCTAGTTCGGATCCAACTTCTTTTAACATTTTTTGACGTAGAGAATTTTCGATACTTTCAAAATTTGAAAGTTCGGTTGAATCTGTATTTCTGTAAAGAATTTCTGCTACCCCTTTTAAGTGTGCTTTTAGGCGTTGTTGCTCTTCGGGTGTCATTTTTTTTACCTCATCTTTTTTCACAGTTTTACTAGCTTTTTCATTTTAGCCCTTTTTCATATATTTGCAAAAGTGAGATGCACCCGTTTAAATTCTTTGGGGGTTAACTTTTGTAATTCTTCGTAGTTCATATTATTAAGCTAATTTTTTATTTTATTTTACCTAGAAAGAGCGCACTTTCGCAAGAGGTCTTAAATCTCTAGTCGCCTTGAGTTTTCCTATTTCTTGTTCTAGCTCTAAAATTCGGGAGTTTAGTTTAATTGTGGCGAGCGCATGCTCGACAATGATTTCCACCAGTTGTTCCGGAGCCAACTGTATCAGGATTTCACGGTCTAGTTCAAGAGGCAGGTTTTTTTCCATAATTGTGATTTTCCGCCAAGAATGTCACACTTGTCAATACCCTCTGACCTGAATCCTTACGAAAAAATATCGCAGACGGAGTACATTTGGTGTTGGATTAGATGGAGAAAAGTGGGTTAATTATCTAGAACAATATTCTTTGGAGGTGGAACAGTTAATGAAGTTAACTCCTTCTAAACGCCGCTTTTATCAACAAGGTATGTGGGCTGCAACCCTTATACAGTCTATTTCGTAGACCTCTTTGTTACCCCCCAAAAACAAGCTACAAAACTCTATCTCGAAAAATATCCATTATTAGAGCCCCGACTTCTTTAAGAAGCCGGGGCTCTAGCTACTCTTACAAATTGCAACTCATATCCCCAGATAATTGACTGAAACGCGCATTTTCCCGATAGTCTACCGGACAATCAATGACGCAAGGGACATCTTGAGCAAGGGCTTCTTTCAGAATCGGAATTAAATCCGTGGCAGATTCCACTCGATAGCCTTTTAAACCCATACTTTCGGCAAATTTCACAAAATCGGGATTGCCAAATTTGACGAAATCTGAATGACCAAAATAATCTTGCTGCTTCCATTCAATTAACCCGTAACCGCCGTCATTAAATATCAGCGTCACAAAATTAGTACCGACTCGCAAAGCAGTTTCTAACTCTTGACAATTCATCATAAAACCGCCGTCGCCGGTGGCTGCTATTACTTTGCGATCGGGATAAACGAGTTTTGCAGCTACTGCACCCGGAATTGCAATTCCCATCGCCGCAAATCCGTTGGAAATCAAACAGGTATTCGGGCGATCGCAATGATAGTGCCGCGCGATCCACATTTTGTGAGCTCCGACATCAGATATAAGAATATCTTCCGGGCCCAAGACTTGCCGCAAGTCGTAAATGAGTTTTTGTGGCTTGATCGGGAAACCATCGTCGGCTGCATATTGTTCGTACCCAGCGCGAATATCCGCCCGCAATTGCTTAGCAAAAGGGTCTACTTTCTCCATGCGATCGGCACGCTGCAAAATTTCATTGAGGGAATCAGAAATATCCCCCACAACTTCTATAAGAGGAATATAACTGCTGTCAATTTCTGCAGGCAGAGATCCAATGTGAATAATCGGAATTTTTCCTTCGGGATTCCACTTCTTCGGGGAATATTCAATCAAATCGTAGCCAACAGCAATCACTAAATCAGTTTCTTCAAAAGCACAGCTAATATAATCCCGTTTTTGCAATCCCGTCGTCCACAGTGCCAAAGGATGAGTGTAAGGAATTACACCTTTGCCCATGAAAGTATTAGCTACGGGAATATTCAATCGAGTAGCAAATTGTGTCAAAGCATCGCTGGCGCTAGCGCGGATCGCGCCGTTTCCTACTAAAAGCAGAGGACTTTTTGCTTTGGAAATTGCCACAGCGGCTTTATTCAAGCTTTGGTAAGCGCCAAAAGTTTTTTCGCGGTTGTCTTTGGTGAGCGGCTCTCCTTCTGCAGGCATTGCTGCGATGTTTTCAGGTAAGTCAATGTGAACTGCTCCCGGCTTTTCACTTTGAGCTACTTTAAAGGCTTTGCGGACAATTTCTGCCGTCGTGCTGGGGCGAACAATTTGAGCATTCCATTTAGTAACTGGCGCAAACATGGCGACCAAATCTAAATATTGGTGCGATTCTATGTGCATTCTGTCTGTGCCGACTTGTCCGGTAATTGCTATTAAAGGAGCGCCGTCTAAGTTGGCGTCAGCAACTCCTGTCATTAAGTTAGTTGCGCCAGGGCCCAAGGTGGACAAGCAAACGCCGGCTTTGCCTGTGAGACGACCGTAAACGTCTGCCATGAAAGCGGCGCCTTGTTCGTGGCGAGTAGTAATAAATTTAATTGAAGAGTTTCTCAGGGCTTCTAAAATTTCTAAATTTTCTTCTCCGGGAAGTCCGAAGACGTATTCGACGCCTTCATTTTCTAAACATTTTACCAATAGTTGAGCTGTGTTCATTTCCGTTTTTCTCCTCGGTTAATGGGGGTTGTGAATCTTTTTCAACCGATCGCAAAAATACTAAATGGGACTTTTTAACCCCAGGTAAAAGCAGATAAACGCAGACTTATGTAGATTTGTGCGATCGGTTGATAGAGTGGGAGCTTATTTCACCCAAACTGTTTTTATGTTAACAAATTCGTGCATTCCTTGGATGCTCAACTCGCGTCCGTAACCGGAGCGTTTGATGCCGCCGAAGGGCAATCTCGGGTCGGATTTTACTAAACCGTTGATGAATACCGCGCCTGCGTCTAGTTCGGAAATAAAGCGATCGCTCTCTGAGTTTACTGTAGTCCAAGCTGACGCACCCAACCCAAAAGATGTGCTATTTGCCAGTTCGATCGCTTCATCGATGCCTGCAACTCGGAATACTAAAGCTACGGGCCCGAAAAATTCTTCTTGACGGGCAGAGGCATTCGACGGAATGTCTGCCAGAATAGTTGGCAAGTAGAAATTGCCGGCATTCTCTGACAATGGGCTGCCACCTGTCAGAATTTTTGCTCCCGATTGGATGCAAGTTTGCACTTGATTGTCCAAGTCTTTGAGGATTGCGGGAGTAGCTAAAGGGCCGATATCGGTTTCTGGCAACATCGGATCGCCTACTTTTAATTGCTTGAATTTTTCGACAAATCCTTTGATGAATTCGTCGGCAATCTCTTCTGCTAAAATAAAGCGTTTGGCGGCGATGCAAGATTGACCGTTATTGAGCATCCGGGATGTCACAGCAGTTGATAAAGCTGCTGCTAAATCGGCGCTGGACATCACAATAAATGGGTCGCTTCCTCCCAATTCCAGCACTACTTTTTTCAAATTTTTGCCCGCATTTGCTGCCAAACTTTCACCCGCTGGTTCGCTACCGGTGAGAGTTGCTGCTTTTATACGATCGTCCGCAACGATATCGGCTACTTTGTCGGCGCCCACTAACAAAGTTTGAAAAACGCCTTCGGGAAAGCCAGCAAGCGTAAAAATTTCTTCGATTTTCAAAGCGCACTGAGGCACGTTGGAAGCGTGTTTGAGCAAGCCGACATTGCCCGCCATCAGTGCGGGCGCCGCAAACCGAAAAACTTGCCAAAATGGGAAATTCCACGGCATAACGGCTAAAATAGGGCCGAGGGGTTGGTAGCGGACAAAGCTGCTGCTAGCGTCAGTGGTTGCGGGTACGTCTGCCATAAATTGAGCGGCATTTTTGGCGTAATACCGACAAACTAAGGCGCATTTTTCCACTTCGCCGATCGCAGATTTGAGCGTTTTACCCATTTCCAGGGTCATCATTTCAGCATAAATTTCGCGATCGCGCTCCAAGATGTCTGCAGCTTTCTGCATCCACAGAGCTCTCTGCTCAAACGGCAGTTGGCGGTATTTCTTAAAAGCTTGCTGTGCTAATTCCAGCTTAGCTTCTATTACCTCATCCGCAAGTGGCTCGAAAGTTTTCAGCGTTTCTCCCGTTGCCGGGTTGATAGTAGCAATAGCCATTGTTTCATCTCCTGTGTGAAAAACACAAAACTCCCTTCTAGTTTTCAAGCTAGGCGGGGAGTTGTATCAAGGTATTACAAAAATGGGATTTACAGCCACGTTTTCAGGTCTTGTCAATTTGCAAGTGCCGCGATTTTTTTTAAATTGCTAGATTTTAATTATAGTGCAGATTATCGAGCGCAAATCTTAAGAAAATTCCACTCTTAAACTGATGTTTGGCGAGAAAAACCTTGGCAGAAGGGCGATCGGAGCTTGCTGCTGCAATCGGCCTCACCTGACACGCATCAAGCACATCGAGTCTGCAAGCCCTCCGAAAATATTGTTCTGTTCGGCTACACAATAAGGGAGCGATCGCAAAGAGCGCGATCGAATATTTTGCAGGCGACATACGATCGATTACTGTCTTAGAAGGACGCGGAGGGCGGTTGAGCGCCAATTTAAATTACCAGAACTGGTTGCAGAAGTCATCAAACTACTAGCAGCAGGAAAAGTGGCAACAGACCCTTGGATGGGATTGTTTGCTAAGCGGTCTGAGCTAATTTATGAGATACTGGCAGAAGCTTTGAGAAATCCGGCCGCACCTCACCAATGTCTTGACCATCGTATTCTAGATCGGGGATCTTGGTAGCGAGAGGTTGCTGCTTGGGAAGAACAGCAAAATTGAGAATAAATATGAAAAGTCGAATTTTAGTTCTAGCTGCTTTAGTCGCCTCCCTTGGGTTAGCGCTACCCAGCAAGGCCACCAGCATCAACGAACAAAGCAACGAACAGAGTGTAGAAACAAAGCTGTTAGCTCAGTCGAGTTGGGTTTCAGTTAAACCTGGAGAGTATTTTCAATTCGAGATGCCGGGGACACCCCAAGACTCGGCACCGGGACAGCCTAGAGTTAGACAGCGCAAATTCGAGTGGAAAGATAGCAATTCTCTTTTTCGAGTTACTTATATAGATTACGGCGTCGGTGGCATTCCCCAGAATAATTTCGATCGAGAGGTGTCCAACATTCTACAGTCATTGAACAAAACTTACTTATTAGATCGGGGACAAAATATGCCGCTGGACGGATACCCCGGACGAGAATTCCGGGAGGCTTCACCAAAAGGAGTTTTCGTTCTCAGGTTGTACGCTAAGACAAACGTACTTTATATACTTAGGGCTGAATCTAGCGAGGAGAATGCGAATCGGTTTGTCAATTCATTCAAGTATTGTATGTGGAGTCATTGCGGTAACGTGCCTTAACTCAATTTGTACCCCTTTCTTTCCTTAAGCGAGCCGTATTGAGGTGCGTCTCTTGCGGATGTAAGCGATCGCTACTTCAAGCGAATCAATGTACTACTCTCCTCTGGGAATCGCCTGCCGTTCCGAGCGGAGAGACTCATTTTATTTCAATGCTATTTTAGCTATTTCCTGGCCGATCGCTGGTGCTACTTTTAAGGCTAATGATCCTAATTATATCATAATAATTTTAAATATTTCTGCTCGATCGTAAACTCTTCCATTTAATACCGTTTACTTTTGTATTTGAATGATTAAAACCGCAGAGACGCAGAGAACGCATAGGAAGAAAAGAGAGGGATTTGATATAACTACCAAAGATTCGGGTAGCCAACCCGAAGGTCAACTACCCGAATCTAATGCTATTCCTCTCCCTCAAACAGACTTTTCCTGAACGTAATCCTGCACGTAAGACTGATAGTAATACCTGCTGCCTTTATCGTTATTCGCCACCATTCCCAACAGCGGAATACCCGCCATTTTCAAATCTTCAAAAGCCAACAACAGCGCCTCCCGCTCAGTTTGATGCAGCCCTACTACCAGCATCAATCCGTTAGTGTGAGCCGCCAACAAATTCGCATCCGCCAAACCTAAAAGCGGCGCAGTATCGTAAATAACTAAGTCAAAATGACTTGACAAAGCTGCCATTAAATGCTGCATTTTTTTGGAAGAAAGCACCTTTGTGGGATCGAAAGGAACCGGGCCGGAAGTTAACACAAACAAATTTTCATCGCGGGGCGATCGCACAATCACCTGTTGCACATCCACATCATCCGCGATCACATTGTGCAAGCCTTGCCAATTCGGTAAACCCAGCATTTCGTGTACCTGCGGGCGCCGTAAATCCCCATCCACTAACAGCACTTGCTGCCCCATTGCAGCCGCCGCCCGCGCCAGATTTACTGCTACCGTAGACTTGCCGTCACCTACTTGACAAGAAGTAATTACGCAAGAATTAATCGGAGTATCAACGTTTAGTAAGCGAATATTAGCATTGAGCGATCGAAAAGCTTCTTGAAAAGCATCCGTCGGCATCGGCGAAATTGCCACATCCACCGGGCTTGTCTCAGCAGGAGGAAGTCTCAAAATTTTATCGCTAGCAGGAATTACCCCCAACAAAGGCAGGCGAATCGACTGTTTAACATCCTCTGGAGTTTGGAACACCGTTTTATTTTTAAACCGTTCCGCCAACTGCGCCGCCAGCATACCAAACAGCAAACCAGTCAATCCCCCCAAAGCCAAATTCAAAGGCATAATCGGAGCAACAGCCCTCAACTCGCCATTTTTGTAACGCGGAATTTCCGGCTTAGCAATAACTTCCCAAGCCACCTCTTTTTTGCCCACAGCTTCAAGCTGCAAAGCTTGCTGTTTTGCCAGCAAACCATTCAGCGTATTGTTAGTCAAATCCAACTCGCGCTGCAAATCGGAATAGCGCCGCAAAATCACCGGGAATTTTTGAGAGTATTGGTTCAACTGCTTAGCAGCTTGTTCCAAAACTTGATTCCGCACACCCAGCACCTGAATTAAATTAGCAGTACCGACAAACTGCTCGATTAACTTAATCCGCACCGGATCTTGAAAAGCCAGCACTTGTGAACTTACCTTAGCTAAATCAGTTCCCAGAACTTGTTGGGCTTCTTTCTTCAACAAAGGAATCAGGTTTTTGCGCTGTTCTCGCAACAATTGCATTTGCGGAGTTTCGTCTGTAAACGTAGCCGAGTTAATCGCAATTTGTCCTTCTAATTGTTGCAATTGAGTCAGCATCCCTTGATAGCGCGGAGCTTGACTCAGAGCCGATGCCATCAGCGCTTGCTGCTGGTTCAGTCCGAGCTGATTTTGCAAATTAGAATAGAGCAATCTCTGCTGGTTTAACTGCGTTTGCGCGTCCAATTTTTGCGCTTGCAGTTGGCTGATTTGCTGCGAAAGCTGTTGCGTTTGAATTTGCGGATCGATGAAATTGTACTGCTGCCGCAATTTTTGAATTTCTGTTTGCAGAGCTTGTTGGCGCTTTTGCTGGTTGGGAATTTGCGATTTCACAAAATCCAAAGTCTGACTAATTTGAGTTGTGGTATCTTGCACGCTGTAGTTGCGGTAGCCTAGTGCAACTTTTTCCAAAACAAACTGAATTTTTTTTGGGTCATAATCCCGATATCTAACTTCGATAATCTTGGTATTTTTGAAGCGATTAATTGACAACCTAGTTTCCTGAAAAAACGGCCAATTATCTGCTTTTTGGTTCAAGAGGTAGTTGTAATTTATTTCGGGATACTTAGCCTGCAACTGTTTAATAATCGGCGACATTACTTGCGGACTTTGCAAAACTTGAATTTGGGATTCGTAGTCAAAATCGCCCTTTTCTTGCGTCGCCGGGGCCGCTGGTTGCAGTTTCAGCTCACCGGAGTAGATTTTGGCTAAAGTATTTTGCGTAACCGCTGGCTCTACTAATAATTGAAAGCGCCCTTCGTACTCGCTTTTTTGATTTAGTGTCCAGGCGAAAACTCCCGTAGTCACTGCCGCTGCTACACCGATGACTAAGATTGATCGACTGCGGCAAACTTCCCAAAAACTTAACTCTTCTGCCTCGGTTTTGTTTCTTCCTAAAAATTGATCTTCTTCATAAAGCCCAGAAGACATTTTTTGCAGATCAGCGGTTTTTTTATGATTAAACAGTGCTATTTGAGATTGTTTCCCTAGTTTCATTGGATTTCTACAACTTATTAGTTTAAACGTCTGTATTGGTGGCGAGTTTTCAGGAAATCGGTTGATTCCTCGATATTTCATTACCAAACCGCAATTTTTTTATAAAGCGGGTTTCTGAGGTATTAATGCTAGTCTCTTCAAATCACCGAAAAATATCGAATAACCTAAATATTCCTAACAGCGGGCTGAGAGGAGCGAGAGTTCCGCCTACATTATCAGAGAACGTAGCGCGGCCCGATCGCCTTACCATAATTACATCATTATTTTGCAGTTTGGGATTAGTTGATTCATTGGCAGTTGCAGAAAAATCAACCTTAACAGTTAGCTGCGAAACGGTGCCGTTAGGATTGAGGCGAATTAAATTCACCGAATCCATTTCTGCCCGCGCTTTATTAAAACCTCCCGCTGCTACCAGCGCTTGATTTAAAGTAGTGTTTGGCAGCACCGCAATCGCTCCCGGTTTCACGACTTCTCCCACAATGTTCACCTTAATCGTATCAGGTGAAAAATTAGAATTAGCAACTTGTTCGTCTTGGGTTGCATCGAGGTTTTCGGCTTTAGGAACAATTACCGTATCTCCCTGTTGCAGCGCTAAATCTTGGGATACATCTCCCCCTTCCAAAAGTTGCCACAAATTCACATTAATAATTTGTTCTGTACCCGCCCGCGTCAGGCGGCGAACTTGTATTTGTCTGATATCAGCTACAGGCGTAATGCCGCCCGCCATTTTAATTGCCCTCGTTACAGTTTGCTGCAAAACATTTTCCCCGCTGTTGGTTTCGCTGGCAGCAAACAAACCAGAATTTTCACCCATTTCATTCTCTTGTACCCTACTTTGAGTCTCTTTTGCCAAAGTATAAGTACCGGGGCGAGTTACTTCGCCCACCACAGCAATATTAATTGGTTGAGTGCTTTGCCCGGTAATGTTAGCTACTGCTAAAGTCGGTGCTTCTTGGCGGTTGAGGCTAGTTACAGTGGGAATAAATATAGTATCGCCGTCGCGCAAAGTCATATCGGCCCGCAAATCGCCGTTTTGCAATAATTCCCACAAATCCACACTAATAATTTGTTCCGGTGCGTTGCGCTGGGGGCGGCGGATTTTGATTTGCCGCACGTCTGCTGACTGGGTAATTCCACCGGCCATTCGCAGAGCCCGCGATATCGTTGGCATTTGAGTTCCCATTTGCTCTGCTGTGCCTCCGGGGCCTGCTGCTGAGGATATTGTATAGGCTCCGGGGCGGTTGATTTCGCCCGCGATCGCAATTTGCAAAGGACGCGGCGCCAGCAGTTTCAGGGTAATCCAAGGACGTTTAAGGTATTTGCCGTATTTGTCTTTAACAGCATTAGAAGCTTGTTCTAGGGTCATTCCGTACACCGAAACGCTGCCAATTAAAGGCAAACTCAGGGAACCGTCTGCCTGTACTTGGTGTTGACCGTTGGGGCCGCTGTATTCCGGGACATTGAAGATGTCCATTTGAATACGATCGCCCGCGCCTAAAGTGTAAACTTCCGATCGTACACTTGAAGGTTCACTTGCCGGAAATCCCGGAAATCCAGGCGTTGCGGGTACTTGTACAGGAACAGGAGAAACCGCATCAGCAGGAGGAGGAGGAGGAGGAGGAGGCATAAACTGGGCCGCCGCAGGAGATGAACCCACCGCCGCGAGCACTGACACTGTTAAAAATTTGACCGTGAAACCTTTGACAGTATTGAATTTTGAATAATAGTTTTTGCTCGCCATCGCCTTTTGCCCCTATCCGCTTCCTACCCCGCCACCATCAAATGTAACCCAACTCTTCTAACTTGCTCAGAACTTTTTTAACACTCTCTTCCACACTTTCTCGCTCTGTGTAACAAATAATCTCAGGATTGAGCGGTTCTTCATAAGGATCGTCAATTCCCGTAAAACCCTTAATTTCTCCGGCTCTGGCCTTAGCGTACAGCCCCTTGACATCGCGAACTTCGCACACTTCTAATGGCGCTGTGACATATACTTCCACAAAATTTGGCTCCATTGCTCTAATTTCGTCGCGAATTGCTCTGTAGGGGCTAATAGCTGCCGTAATTGCCACAACTCCATTGCGACTCAGTAAGTTGGCGACAAATCCAATCCGCCGAATATTAGTATCTCGGTCTTCTTGGCTAAATCCCAAACCTTTTGACAAGTTGGTGCGAACGACATCTCCATCCAATATTTCAACTTTGCAACCTCTTGCCTTCAATTCAGGTTCGAGAGCTTTGGTGATAGTTGTCTTGCCGGAACCGCTGAGCCCGGTGAACCACAAAATAAAACCTTTTTCCATTTTCAGCCGTTAATTAGTAACTAGGAAATTATTAAGACGTAAAACTTTATAGATGCTGTTCCCTTTTTTCTATTATCGTTATTCGCGGTGTCATATTGCCAATATTGGCGCGCCAAAAGTGAGAAATTAAAATTTGCGATCGCTCCTGCGGTCATTTAGTAACAAAATTGTGTGAGCGCTGCATAATTCCCGATTTATTATTTGTCAAGTCTTTAGACAGTAAAATTTAATTCGCGATCGCCAACGCCGAACATCTATCCTCTGGGTGCTTGTGGTCGCACCTTACATGATGAATGAGCCTCTTGCAATCTAAAATCTAAAATCTAAAATCCTATTCCCCATGTCCCCAACCTTAAAAGCAGATGTTTTAGTAGTCGGTGGTGGCACCGGCGGCACCGCAGCAGCCGTCCAAGCAGCCCGCCGAGGTGCCAAAACTATTTTAGTAAGCGAATTCCCCTGGCTGGGAGGAATGCTTACTGCCGCAGGCGTTGCTGCCCCCGATGGCAATGAATTAGCAGCTTTTCAAACCGGTTTGTGGGGCGCGTTTTTGCGGGAACTCCAGCAGCGACAGCCGGGAGGTTTGGATTGGGGCTGGGTAAGTTTTTTTACTTACGATCCCCGCATCGGTGCTGAAATTTTCGCTGATTGGGTTAAATGTTTGCCGAACTTGCGCTGGATTTCGGGACAAAAAGCTGACGATGTGCTGTATGAAGGAGATCGCATTTCTGGTGTTCAGTTTGCAGATTTTACGGTTTCGGCCAAAATCACTTTAGATGCAACGGAATTGGGAGATTTGCTGGCTTTAGCGGAGGTTGGGCACCGCTGGGGTTGGGAATTCCAAGCCGAGTGGGGAGAACCCAGTGCGCCGACAGCCTCTAATGCTCTGACAGAGCGGTATTCGGTGCAAGCTCCGACTTGGGTGGCAATTATGCAGGATTTTGGTAAAGGTGCGGCAGGGCCAGAAATTCCCGCGCCGCCAGTTGAAAATCCCGATCGATTTATCGGTGCTTGGGACGGTTACACTCCCGAACAATTTCTCAATTACGGCAGGCTGCCAGGGGGATTGTTGATGATTAATTGGCCAATTCGAGGTAATGATTATGGTGAAGGAGTCGATCGACTAATTGCATCTGAAGCATCTCGACAAGAATTCCTGCAAGAAAGTCTGTGGCACACTCAAAGTTTCGCCCGCTTCATTCAAACGCAACTTGGCCGCCGCTACGGCTTAGCACAGAATATTTTCCCGATTTCAACGATCGAACATCAAAAAAAATCTTCCCTTCTTTCTTCCTTTGCCTTACATCCTTACTACCGAGAAAGTCGGCGCTTGCGAGGGATAAGTACAGTCACAGAAAAAGATATTTTGCCTATTGTCGGTGGCAGAGTCGCGAAGTTGCCGATAAATTCTGAGGGTATTTGTGAAACAATTGCGATCGGCAACTACGCCAATGACCACCACTACACCAGTGGCGACATTCCTCTGCAGCCAAAATCGATCCGCTGGGGCGGGCGCTGGACGGGAACTCCGTTTACCATTCCTTACAGCGCCCTAATTCCTGCGAGTACAGACGGTTTGCTAGTCTGCGAAAAAAATATTTCCGTCTCTCACATCGCCAACGGTGCAACTCGCTTGCAACCGACGGTAATGAATATTGGACAGGCGGCGGGGATGGCGGCGGCTTTGTGCGCCGAATCTGGATGTCAGCCGCGGGAGTTGCCGGTGAGAGTTTTGCAGGAAGCTTTGCTGCAAGATTCCGAGGCGAGTGCGGCAGTTATTCCTTTATTTAATTTGACACGGGATCGATCGGACTGGCTGGATTGGCAACGCTATTATCTCGATCGACCTCAAGCATATCCCGCCAGCGGCGAATGTCAGGAGTCAGTAGAGAAAAAAAGCAGTCAAACAGCAAATACCCACAGCCAATTTTCGGGCATTTTCCGTCGCCTCGGCGAACAAGACTGGACACTAACGCTGACAAGCCCCCCATCCTTAGCCGGTCAAACTTGGCAACTCGTGACTTTGGACTCGGAAACCGACAGATTTTTACACAGTTGCGAAACCGAAAAGCCTCTGACAGTATGGGGCAAGCTGAATTCGGCAGGTGATTGGGTGCTGGTGGAATCCATAGAATTGAAGAGGTAAGGTTTTTTGCAGAGATCCGAAAAATTCACAGAAATTTATCCTGATCGATCGGGGAGGGCCCGTATCAGTTAATAGACACTGACACGGATACTAACCCCATGCAAACTTACACACCAATTGCTTTACACAGTCTTTTGGGCGTTACTTTGAGCGCCACTGTCGTTCGAGCCTTTGAATCCCTAGTGGGACTGCTCGAAGTTGCCACCGCTTCATACATTTTATCCGCCCAAACCGAACAAAGGGGCGATCGTTCTCCAGAAAGAGGCAGCGGACGCCGAGAGTTTATTGAGCCTAATCTTTACACTCATCAACTACAAGCATTTTAATGACATTGGACGAAAGCTATTTCCGTTATTGAGTTAGTTTCTGCCGCCCGTGTCGAGCGCTCAATCTGATTTCCTGGGATGCTAGTTTTTCAGGTTTCCAAGGCAACTGCATTTCTTGTTTACAGTCATTAGGCTCTTCTTTTATGTGAGTGATGATAGCATATAAACCTTAAACCGCCATCTATAGAGAGATTGAATCTCCTATTTGGCGGTTTTGTATATTATTGCAACCGTCTGGGTAGTGCAATTAGGAATTGTTTTATTAGTGAAGCCAGAGATTGTATTTATTCCCTTTTACATCGACTTAAGACAGCTCTCATAGATCAGATGCTACGCATCTAAAGTGTCTGTTGCTTCGGAAGGGGGAGATGGTGAGAAAGGGAGAGGAAACGATAATTTTCCGCTTTTTATACAAGGATTTTAGGAGACAGTTTAAATGCGCGATAGCTTAACTAAAGCCTGATTCCTTCTTCCTTTGTCCTTCTTTTTCTTCTTCTTCCTTCTGATTCCTGATTCCTGATTCTATAGTTTGATAATTTCAGGGAAATTAATCCTGATCAGCCTGGGTAATCTCGTATCTCTAAATAGATACTGACACGACGAATACTACCCATGAAAACCTACACTGCAATTGCTTTACTGAGCCTGTTGGGCATTACCTTGAGTGCCAGCGCCGCTCAAGCTTTTGAATCTTCACTCCCCATGCTCGAAACTGCCACCGCCCAATATATGTTGTCAGCCCAAACTCAACAAAAGGGCGAGCCTCGTATTAAGAGGCGCGGCATACGCAGAAATTTTACTGAGCCTACTGTTTACACTCATCCGCTACAAGATTTCTAATGACACTGGACGCAAGTGATGACCACAACTGAGTGGCTTCGGGCCGTTCATTCGATCGCTCGATCGGATTTTCTGGGATTCTAGTTTTTCAGGTTAAGCGACAACTGCACTTTTTGTGGACAGTTCTGAGGAGATTCTTTTTAGTGTAAGAAATGTTAGCATATAAACGGGAAACCGCCATCTACCTAGAGATAGATTTTAGTATGTGGCGGTTTTGTATTGAAAACGCTTCAATTAAACAAGCACTAACCACAGGCCTCGGATCATCTGGGTTTTTCAACCAATATCCCTCGCCTTCCACGCCTTATTTTTGCGTTGCACAATTTGACGAGGATTTTTGTGGGGTGTCCTGCCTGCTCTGAAAATACAGCGGACGGGCTACGAGATCCCATCCCACAAAACCATCAAAATCTTCCCGCAATTATGCAACAGCCTTATTTTAGTCGATCGAACCGGGTTTCGGCATCCATGACTATTCAAGAATTAGGAGCTCGGAGTCGCCTCAAATTCCTGGCATCGCAACAGTTATTTACCTTCTACCCCCCACAGGTAGGGTTTAATTTTCAACCGCTGCACTATAATAAACTTGCGATAACTAACTTATATATAGGTAAACTGTCAGCGCAGAGGGTGCAGCAATCTACTTAAATTGGCCACCAATAAGAACCACTTATGCGGTGTCGATAGCCTTTAAGCCCATGCCCCTGTTACCTCAGGGAAATTAACTAACCTGAATATTAGGGTAGCTGGCAAGCTTTCCGGCGACAGTCGGCTATGCTTGATTCGGCGCTCTCGCAATAATTTAATGGAGGATGACAAAATGCCTCCAAATTTGGCTATTTCGGGGATAGTGATGAAAAATGACTCTTTGGATCTGGTCAAAAGCCTCAGCCCTAGTGCAATGGATCAGATCATGCTATATCTGGCGTTTAGCGCCATGAGAACCAGTGGGCACAGGCACGGGGCGTTTCTAGACGCGGCCGCAACGGCGGCTAAGTGTGCCATTTATATGACTTATATGGAGCAGGATAACAACCTGCGGATGACCGGACACTTGCATCACATTGAGCCTAAACGGGTGAAGGTGATTGTTGAGGAAGTCCGGGAAGCTCTGACTCAGGGAAAATTGCTGAAAATGTTGGGTTCCCAAGAACCTAGATATTTGATTCAGTTTCCTTATGTCTGGCTGGAACAGTATGGTTGGATGCCGGGACGCCCTCGCATTCCGGGAAACAATTTGACTGTAGATGAAAAAAAATATCTCGAAGGCAAGATTCCTCCGAATCCGCCAGACGCTCAACTGATCAATTCTTTTCAGTTTATGGAGTTGATCGAGTTTCTGCACAGGCGATCGCAAGAAGATATGTCTCCAGAAAGGCGAATGCCTTTGAGCGAAGCTCTAGCAGAACACATTAAGCGGCGCTTGATCTATTCTGGGACAGTGACTCGCATTGATTCTCCTTGGGGAATGCCGTTTTATGCCCTCACCCGCGCTACTTACTCTCCGGCAGAGCAGGAAGAGCGGACATTTACTATGGTTGAGGATACGGCTAGATATTTCCGGCTGATGAAGGATTGGGCGGAAAAACAACCAAATGTGATGCGAATTATGGAGACTTTGGATATTCCGCCGGAACGGCTCGACCAAGCCCTTGAGGAATTAGATGAAATTATTCGCAATTGGGCCGATCGCTATCACAAGCGGGGCGAACCGACGATGATTTTACAAATGGTTTTTGGGCCGCAAGACGACGCTTAGTTAGATTAACTATTAATCATTAGTCATGAGTTGATTGCTTGAGACTAATGACTAATGATTAATAGCTAATAGCCCTGGACGGTGCCCCCGGTTTTTTTTCCAAAAATATTGCGTTAATCGTTTGAATTATCGTAAAAAACCAGGTTGATTGGGCCGCGAATGCGTCCAGGATTAACTAAGTTAAAAAAGCTCTCCATGTCGCCGCTAAAATAATCGCTGCGATCGCTCCTATGAGTGTATTAAAAAAATTTACTACCTCGTTCGTCAGCCACTCAAACTTTGATTGCACCGTCGCCCCAATCACGCTCTCGATGTTCGTGGCAATAAAAGCTGCCATAACACAAAAAAGAATTCCTGTCAAGTCTATTAAACCGACGGCCCAACTCAAAAGCGCAATCAAAATTGAGCCGACAATACCTGCGATCGTTCCTTCCAAACTTACGGCCCCTTCCGTACCCCTAGGTACAGGCTGCAAGCTGGTAATTAAAAAAGTCCGCTTTCCGTAAGCTTTGCCGATTTCGCTGGCGCTGGTATCGGAAAGTTTGGTGCAAAAACTCGCCGCGTAACCCAGCAATAACAGGGAAATAACATCTTGTGGCACAGACATCTTGCCTGTCTCTCCTAAAATAGATAATGCCAAAACTCCCACAGCGCAAAGAGTAGCGGTTAAAGCAGAACCCCAGACATTTTCCGGGCCTCGCGCGCCTGAACGCTTTTCGGCTATGCCTTCTGCTTCTTTTTGGGCTTTGCCGATGCGGGTAACTCCCGATCCGACAAGAAAGTAAAACATCACCACAGCATAGCCTTGCCATCCCAAACAGCCCCAGATGAGGACGCCCAGCGCCCAGCCGTGAAATTGGCCTGCGGGAGTGAGCAATTTTTTAGGAGCAATGGTGGCGATCGCGAGTAAAACTGTATTTAGGGCGATCGCCACCAACCAAGGATTAGACCAAGATAAATAATTAAAGAACAATTCTGAATTCTGCATTTACTATCTCCATGAACCAAGTCTTATTTCATCTTGCCTTCCCCGTGACCGATATCGCCCAAACCAAAGCGTTCTATGTAGACGGGCTGGGCTGCGAACTAGGTCGCGAATCCCCGAATTCTGCGATTATGGGTTTGTGTGGCCATCAAATTGTCGCCCATGTCAGTCGCGAACCTTTAACGCCTCAGCGAGGCATCTATCCCCGGCATTTTGGGTTAATTTTTACTTCCGAAGCTGACTGGGAAGGGTTGCTAGAAAAAGCCCAGCAAAACAACTTAAATTTCTATCAAGAACCGAGACGGCGATTTGTCGGTTTGCCTACAGAACACCGTACTTTCTTCTTAGAAGACCCTTTCCACAATATACTTGAGTTCAAGTATTACTGCGAAGCTGAAGCAATTTTTGGTCGCAGCGAATACGCTGAAGTTGGTGATGCTGTTTGATATCTAGTCCGGTAGCGATTTGCCTCCTGTGGGGCGGGTTTACCAGATTGCTGGTAGGCAATTATGGTAGGTGAACCCATACAATAATTGAAATTATACAAGAATAAATCAAACGGTTAATCATGAACTTTCAATGGTTCTGACAGTGCTTCAGCGACCGCTTTTAAACTGCTGGAATGCCTAGCCATCATGGCATGGGCGAAAACGGATAATTTTACTTCTTTGGCAGCAGATATTTGGGAACTAGAAGCCGGTACAATGATGAAATCCCAATCTGTCCAAATCGAAGTAAAATTAAGCTTTTCCAACAAAGCTGCATCTCGATTTAAATCTTCCAGAAAAGCACTGCCGGGACGCATTTGAATGCAGCCTTTTCCCCAGAGAGTGTAAGCCATCCAAGTACCACTGTGAGGAGAAGATATGGCAATAAAGCGCTGCACTCGCTTAATGCCGCCTAACCTTTGCAGGTAGTAGCGAGTTACTAAACCGCCCATGCTCAATCCTACTATATCTATATACTGTTCTGGCGCAAAGGTTTTGTCTATATAATCTCCTATTTGTTTGGCTAATTCGTCTATGCTGGCGTTGCCCCAATGGGGCGAGAGATTGAGGGTGTAGACTGACCATCCCAGTTGGGTCAGGTAGGCAGACATTTTGTGAAAAATTCCCGATTTTCTGAAAATTCCGTGAATTAGCAAGACTGGGTTGCGGCTGAAATTGCTATTCATTTTTAAGTGGGAATTTTATTTTCTATAGGTGCTTTGAGTTCTTCAACTAATGCGTTAATACTTAGGGGTTCTGTCACCATTTGGCGGTGCAGCAAAACGTTGACTTTAACTTCTTTACCTACTGGCATTTGGGAACTGTTCGCCGGTACAATCATGATGTCAAATGGCGTCCACATTGATGTAAAATTTATGCGTTTAAGCATTGTCACATCTTGATTCAAATCGCGCAGCAAGCCACTATCGGGGCGCATATCCAGGTATCCTGGTAGGCGTAGGGAATAGGCGGTGATGGTGCCGTGGTGGGGGGAAGAGAGGGTGATGAAACGCTGTACGCGGTTGATTCCTCCGAGTCGCTGGACGTAGTAGCGGCTGACGATGCCCCCCATGCTGTAGCCTACTATGTCTAAAGATTGTTCTGGATCGAAGGTTTCACAGATGTAGTCTGCGAGTTGCTTGGCCAGTAAGTCGAGGCCGAGGCTGCCGTCGTTAGGGGTGAGGTTGAGGCTGTGGACTGACCATCCGAGTTCGGTGAGGCGGGCGGACATTGTGTTGAAAATAATCTTTGTGTCCCAGATGCCGTGTATGAGGATGACGGGATTGCGATCGAGCGAACTGTTCATTTGAAAAGAAAATTGCTTGGTGATTAAAGCATAAATCACTCCTCTAGGGAGTTTTACCCCTACTAGGACAGCTAGCGAATCGGATCGAGGTACGATCGACAATTAGTGGGAATCGCTAACAAATTCTGAGATACTTGTAAATAAGTGCAAAGTCGCCTGGTATTTATACTTAGTAATTTGCTTTGATGAGGTAGCTTAGATACAGCAAAATGTAAATTTTGATTAAGAAATGTAGACAAAAGTTGCCTTACCTCGTAATCTAACTTTGTTGACAAGCTTGTACAAATTTCTCTAAAAGAACAAAAGGAGTAAGTCTAATGTTTGGTTTTATCAAAAATTTCTTCGGCGGTATTTTCGGCTTTTTTGCCAGACTGTTGGGCTTGAAAAAGTCTGAATATTTCCTAGATTTGGGCGAATCGGGAGCGAAGGAACCAGCAAAAGTTGCGCCTGCGAAAGCTGAGCCTGTTGCGATCTCACCGGCAAAAGTTGAGTCTGTTAAGTCTGAGAAGTCTGAACCAGCTAAAAAGGCTAAGGTAGAGAAAAAGTCGCAGAAAGAAAACGAACCAGTCGCTAGCGTTCCTGCTAATAATGCAGCACCCGCGAAGGTACCGGCAGCGGCAGCAACTAACGGGAAAGTGCCGAGTCAAGCTGAACCGAATCGGACTTTTGCTCCTAATAATTTAATGCCGACACCAACTGGAAGTCGTCGGAGCCCTGGCCCCAGCATGAACAATTTCCGGGAAATGGCTCGTCAGGTGAAAACGAAGTAGGAAATTGGGAATTGATAATAGGGAATTGGGCATTGGATAATTCCCAATGCGGGCGTTAAAAAGTTTAAAAATGGTATTACTCATTTTTAATTTTAACTCTTGTTTCTATTCCCTATTTTCTTGGTTTCTGAGGAAGGCTAATCCGCTGTATAGCTGAAAAGCTGAGTCCCAAGGAGTTTCGGATTTGCGCTCGACTTCTATATGAGATTCGATCTTGCTCAACATATTAGTGTAATCGAGCACGGTCTCGGCAAAGGGCGTAAATTCTGACCAAACTGTAACGTCAATCTGGCGATCGAATATTTCCACTAAGTTATTCCAGTTAATTCGGGTGGTACTTTGAGGAATTTGTTGAGAGTTTTTGACTCTGGATATTTTGTTTTTCGGGTTCGGTGAAGTGGGAAGTTCGGCTGAAGCTTTGGTGAAGTCAACTCCTTGTTGAAATTCGTAACTTTGGTCGCAAATTCGCAGAATGCAGTTTCTGCTGGGAATGTGTAAGTCACAGATTTGAGCGTAATCTTGCCTGATTTCTCTGTGGCGAAATTGCTCCTTTCTTCGGTTGGGGGAGTAGTCCATGACTTCGATGAACATCGGCAACAAGCCTTCTACTCTTTGGGTAACTTCTGACCACCTAAATTCGATCGCACCGAGTCGATCGAGTTTATCTTTGCAAACAACGGCTGGGGAAGAGAGAGACTGGAAGTGCTGGACTCGGAAGATTTGGATTTTTTGAATATCGCTTAGGGTTGCCCAAAATACGGGAATGCCGGCGTTGAGGAGTTCTTGACCATAAATTCGGAGTTCGGCGATGGGGCCAGTTTTGTAGAGTCTCCAGCCGCGGCTTTGGATTTGCATCCGGGTTGTGTAGGCGTCGATTTTAAAGATTCTGCTGATATTTTGAATGGCGGCGGGTTTGTTTTCGGGACTCACTGGTTCGAGGATAAGGAGTCCGGGTTCGAGGTTACTGGGGTCGTTTTTGGCGGTTTCTATGGCTTGTTGGCGAAGGTTTTGTTGTACGCTTTCAACCCGTTGAATAGCTTGGCGGGTCTGGGAGACGATTTTGGGGTTGGTGATGTCGCGGAGTATTTGTTTGTAGGTTGTTTGGGCTTTTTCGAGGTTGTTGGTGAGTTCGTAGTAGCGGGCGATGTAGTATTGCACCCACGGATTTTCGGGGGATTCTTTTTGTAGTTGTTTGATGAGTTGGGCAGCTTGTTTGTAGTCTTTATTCTCTAAGGCGGCGGCTATTTGGTTGATGTCTGTCATGGCGGTTGCGGCAATGCGGTTGTTTCTATCTTGGCTGATGTTTGGTTGCTTCCGCCACTGGTTAACAATTTTTGCTGTTGTGTTAACTTATAGATATGATATGAAACTATGACAATCATTGAAAAAATACGTGTCAAAATTTTCAAAAATGATTTTGAGCTTTCACCACACGCAGTAAACCAAAGCATAGTTCCCCGTATCAGGGTACAAGAACTCCGGGAAGCAATAATGACTGGTGAAGTTATCGAAGAATATCCCGATGACAAATATTGCCCAAGCTGTTTGATTTTCGGTTTGACCATTGCCAATAGACCTTTGCACGTTCAGTGGAGTTATCCATCTCCTCCTTTGGTAAAAATCATTACTTTATACGAACCCGATCCGAAAATTTGGATTGATTTTAACTTAAGGATAAATCAAAATGAACAATAATATTTGGCAAGAAACAATGGTGGAACAAAAAGTAAATTATACCCTTGAAATCAACGGTAAGTTTATTATTATTGAAAATGTTCCTGCTAGAGTGTGTTTGGAAACTGGAGAGCGATTTTTTTCACCTGAAGCTGTGGAACAGTTGCAGAAGATGATTTGGGAAGATAGAAAGCCTATTAGGGTGATTGAAACACCTGTTTTCGAGTTTGCCTAGCGGTTGGTTTAGATTTAGTTATAAGTGATTGGAATTAATGCTTAAGCTGTAGGAACCTTTGCTTGTGCGATCGCCTCCTTTAACAATTATTTTATAAGTGCCGTTACTAGGCAATTTTACGGTGAGTTGAGACTCTCGGCGATTCTGGGAGTTACCTGTTGTTTGGGCAATATTTTTGCCGCTGGCGTCGAACAGTGTTATGTTATGGTCGAATGCTCTGCTTTTGAGGTCGATCGTGATAGATTGACCTGCGCTTCCTGGAAAGGTGTAGGCGCGGGATTCCCCTTCTTTTAAGGTTTCTCGGCGCTGGAGGAGGGAGAGAGAGGTGAGTTTTGGGCGATCGACATTGCTCAAATCTAAGCCATAATTTGTCACTGGGGTCTCAAAACCATTTCCTTCTCTGACTGCGATGATAAAGGCAGTTTTGTTGTTGGGGTCGCGCACTATTTTATCAATAAAGTTGGCTGCGATTTTTTGTTCATTTAAAGGTTTGGGTTGGTTAAAATTTGGTTTTGATATGCACAGAAGCACGCCTCCGTCTTGATAGCGGGCGGTGTAAAACCAGTAGTTTTGACCGTTAGCTGTAAAATCCGATCTGTGAAACAGAGTAAATCTTTCTATTTGTGGTAGTTCCTGGTTGAGGTGGCAGTTTTTATCTATGTATCTTGGGCTGGGCTGAGCGAAAACTTCTGGGATGCTGGTGGCTAGGATTGCTATGATGTTGATTGTCAAGCTAAAAAGCGATCGCCCTTTCATGATTTCCCCTCTCTATTTTAACTACAATCTCCAACAAAAAATTACTCGCCGTATTAAGAACAGCCTTCTATATACTCAACTTCAGGAAGTTTCCCCGATCTAAATCTTGTTACCCGATTACTGCTTGTCTCAAAAACGATACGGTAGTTTTTGTCAGCCGCATCTTTAGGCACAAAAGTTAAATATTTACCATTTTGAGGTGGGGCGCCAACATAATGATGTGGAGTTATTTTAATTTGCCCTGGATACAGCTTAATAATTTGCTCTTGAGTATTCCCAATTTTAGCTCCTTTGAGGGTAGTGATACGCTCGTTGTCAATATCTACTCTGGCAATACGACCCTTTGCTACCATAAAGGAAATTCCTTTTGGTAGTCCTTGTGGATGAACGTAGGAACACAGATCATCGTCAAAACTACCACTGCGACTTGGTATAATTAATTTAATTCGAGCAGAGCGTGAGGCTTCATCAACGGTCATTCCAACTCTGATCGGTCCTATGCCATTTATTGCTAGTTTCGATCGCTCTGTGAGTTGCGCTTGAGCGTTGACTGATGTTACCCACACCAAAACAATAAAGCTCGTGCCAATTAATAACGTAAAAAACTTGGTTAAATTGTTGAGATTTTGCATAAAAAACTCTGCCTCCTTTATCTCGGTTTTAAATACTTTTCCAGTTCGCCTGTCCGCTGTTTAGTCATGCGTTCCAAACATTCATTAAGAAAACCTCTATAACCTGTACCGCCTCGATTCTGGTAAACTTCAAACTCACAGTTTTTGTCCCGCAACTTAATCCATTCTTGCTGTGCTTCAGAAAGTATCGATCGCTCTTCACGGCTCAATTTTGAAGTCAGTTGTTTGTAAACCTCATTCAGCCGTCGATCCGCCGCTTCGTAATTTAACCGGAGACATCTCTGAATCTCTATATTATTTGAACCTGGGCAATTAGACTGTTGTTGAGCTATCCGATCAGATTTCACTTCGATCGCCTGTTTTAACTCTGCCAATACAGGCGAAGAGCTAGAGCCAAAAATAACTAAGCTCACCGCTATATTAAAAATCGATCGCCCTTTCATGTTCTTTCCTCTCTTGTGCCGTAATCATCACCCAGAAGCCTAGATCTTTCTTCATGTTCAACCTGATATTTTTATGCAAAATACCAATTTTTGTCACAAAATTTTACATAAAACAGCCAAGCGGGAGCTGAGCCGATCGTGAGGACGATCGCAATTAATCTGTTGAGCAATGGAGAGCGAGGAGATCGTCCAAAAACTGATGTTTTACCTAAAATTGTTAAAAGCCAGATCGACCTTTCCTCAACTCTATTTTCATTCCCCCTCAACCCACCTCTCTGATAAATTCTTTGTTATTTGTTGATATTAGCACTTCTCAAATGCCGCGCCAATTAAAGATAAAGCCACAATCGGTGCTGTCACCGCTCTCAGAATTCTACTCCCCAAAGAAACAGCTTCAAAGCCCAATTCGATCGCTCTTTTCACCTCACCCTCAGTCCATCCACCCTCCGGGCCAATAGCTATGACAATCGATAATTCTCCCCCAGCCGGGGGCGGGGACGGGGGCACCGCCCCTACAAAGGGGGGATAGAAAATACCACTCAAACAATCCCACAAATGCCGATTTTCCCCGCGAGCAACACAAATATATCGATATTTTTGACCGCAATCTTTAATAGCAACATCAAACGAAACAGGCTCTAAAATCGTCGGCACAATTTGACGTTCCGACTGTTCCGCCGCCTCCGCAGCAATTCTTCTCCACCGCTCAACTTTTTGATCGCTTGGTTTGAGCAAAGTTCGATCGCTCGTCACCGGCACAATACTTACCACACCCAACTCCGTGGCTTGTCTCACAACCTCGTCAAAGCCGTTTCCTTTGGGTAATGCCGCCATCAAAGTTACTTCCACGGGTAGCTCCCTGTTCACAGCAATCTCCTCGGCTATGGAGGCAAATAGCCCGGTTTCCCGTACTTCTAGGACTGCTAACCACCAATGTCCCCGCCCGTCCATTGCAATAAATCGATCGCCCGCTTGCAAACGTAGCACTCGGTTTAAATAATGCTGCTGTTCCCTAGTTAAGTCGATTTTGCGATCGCAAATTTGAGTCGCAGTAACTGCTAATCTTTGTAATTGAGGCATTGAATTGGGGATTGTTCGTTTTCTATTAGAGATTTTTTATTTAACCGCAGAGAACGCAGAGAACGCAGAGGAAGAGAGAATGAGAAGAGATAGGCAGGGGGGGTTTCAACTCTTCAAAAAACAATAAAGGCAAAGCATCTACAACCGGAATTATTTTACAAATTCAAGTTTTTTTCTGCAAATGCTCTGCCTTTATATTACTTTTGCCAGAAGTCTATTGAATACAATCGAAAATCACAAATCGATAATCGAAAATCGGCTTATGCTTCCTCCTTAATCTTCTTTAAATAAGTGGAAATCGCTTCTGTAGCTAGCTGCGTGATTGGCTTGCCCTGACGGGCTGCTTCTTCCTTGAGCTCGTTGTAGATTTCATCGCGGACGCTAATTCGACGGCGGACTTTGCCACCGCCAGCAGTGGCAGTCTCGTTTTCATCGTCGTTACTAGACGTAACTTCTAATTCATTAATCTCAGTTGTCATCGAGTCAGCAGATTGGTAGTTGGTTACAAATTGACGGATAGATTCTAACCCGACGCGATCGCAAAAATTGCCAAAACTCTCGCTCAGTTGCCGTTTTTGCTTGAAATAAACAAAAATCGGCTCCAGAAAAGCTTCAAAATCCTTGACGTGCAGCTTTTCCTCAATGGGTTTTGCCAGCCGCGTTTGTTCTGGAGAACCGCCCAGCCAAATCTGGTAGGATTCCGGGGAACTCCCGACAAACCCCAATTCTGCCATATAAGGGCGGGCGCATCCATTTGGGCAACCAGTCATCCGCACCACTAAATGCTCGTCTTCCAAGCCCACTTTGGTTAAAAGTGCGCGAATCCGCTCTAAAATGCTCGGCATCACGCGCTCAGATTCGGTAATCGCTAACCCGCAAGTCGGCATTGCTGGACACGCCATCCCATAGCGCACCAATGGGTCGATCGCAGTTTCCCGCTGAATGCCACATCGATCGAGTATTCCCTGAATTTCCTGTTTGATATCCGGCGAAATATCGTAAATCAGCACGTTTTGGTGCGGCGTCGCCAGTATCGGCAAGTTGTACTTCTGCACAATTTCCCGCAAAGCAGTTTTTAGCTGAAATGAACCTTCATCCTTAATCCGGCCATTATCCACAGAAATGCCGACAAACAGCTTGCCGTCTCCTTGGTCATTCCAGCCCAAGAAATCAATATACTTCCACTCAGGCAGCGGTTTAAAGGCTTCTAGCGGCTTGCCAAAATATTCGGCTACTTTTTCGCGGAACCACTGTACGCCTTTGTCGTTGATCAGGTACTTCAGCCGCGCGTGCCGTCTGTCTGTGCGATCGCCGTAATCTCTTTGCGTTGCTACAATTGCCTTGACCAAATCGTAAACATCATCCTTGGCCACATAGCAAATCTCATCCGCAACCCGCGCAAAAGTCTCTTCTTTGTTGTGAGTGCGGCCCAAACCGCCGCCAGCAAACACGTCAAAACCTTGCAACTCGCCAGCTTTATTGGTAATTACCACCAAGCTCAAATCCTGAGAGTACAAGTCAATTGAATTATCTCCCGGCACGGTAACGGAGCACTTGAACTTCCGCGGCATATAATGGCTGCCGTAAATCGGTTCTTCTTTGTCGTCGCTAAAGATTGTGCCGTTGCCGTTTTTCTGTCTCGCGGCCTTGACTGCGGGGTCTTCCTCGGCCGAAACAGCCTTTTCGCCATCCAACCAAATTTCGTAATAAGCACCGGTTTGCGGCGTTAGCAAATCGGCCACATTGCTGGCGTATTGCAGCGCATACTTGTATTCTGGGCGATTTTTGTACGGTGCTGGCGGTGCCATGATGTTGCGGTTCAAGTCGCCGCAAGCTCCCAAGGTTGACCCCATATTTTTAATAATTGAGGAAAACACTGCTTTAAGATTTTTTTTCAACACGCCGTGCAGTTGGAAACCTTGTCGCGTTGTGACGCGGATCGTGTGGTTGCCGTATTCTTCAGATAGCTTGTCTAAGGCTAAGTATAATTGCGGCGGAGTGAACCCGCCGGGATTGCGGGTGCGGAGCATGAACTGATAGTCTTTTTCTTGTCCTTTAACTCGATTGTCGCGGTTGTCTTGCTGGTACGAGCCGTGAAATTTGAGAATCTGAATCCCGTCTTCGGTGAAGTGGGTAGTTTCTTGTAACAGTTCAGTCGCAACGGGTTCTCGTAAATAGTTGCTGCGTTCTTTGAGACCTTCTGATTTAGAGGGCTTGCGCGCAACAGGGGTTGAAGTGGAAGATGTGATCATGGGAATGTATAGTGCCAGTTATAATTAGATACAGCCGATCGAATATTTCTTGACAATTTGACACTTGACAAATTTGCACTTGACAAATCTCCTCAGAAATGCTGTGTCGGATATGTTGACAACTCGGTTAACAAGTCAGTTAACAAGTAAGTTAATAACGGTAATCCGGTAGGAATTCTGATGTTGTTCAATTGTAACACGATCGAGCCGGGCCTGAAAAATTGTAATTAAGAGTTTATACTTTGGTTCGCTTAAGTGTACGAAACTTTAGAAATAATTAACCTCAACCTTTGAAACTATGTCACTGTATGACGAAGACACCTTTGTGGTGTTAGAAACAAACCAGCCAGAGCAGTTTTTGACTGCGGCGGAACTGTTAGAAAAGCTGAAAGCCGTGTTAACTGAGGAACACGAAGATTTGCCGCAGGACTTGCATAAAATATCTGGCGTGGAAGCTCAAGCCAAGTATTTAATTGATACTTATTGTGAATTAGATGTCGGGCAGGGAAAATATTTGCAGTGGTATGCAGTGCGCTTGGAAAAGTAATTTTGGGCATTGCGTATTGGGCATCGGGCATGGAGAATTGGTTATTAGAACCAACAAGTAACAAATAGCAAATAACAACAAACAAATAATAACCAACAACTAACTCATGTCCTATGCCCTATGCCCCATCCCTCCCCTTCGCTTCGCCCAATTCCCAATTCCCAAGGGTTAATCTTCTAACTGTTGAACCGATGATACTTCTACTGCGGTAACATCGATCGTACCGGGCGGTGTCAAGCGACTAAAATGACCTTCCTCTATTTGCAGAGGTTCGCCGCAGTTGGCACACTGAAACTGAGTTTGATTTAAAGCTGTAAATTCGTATTGACAAACTGGACACTTATCTTCAATTAAATTGCGTTTCAGCCACCACTGAAGCGCGAAAAATGCGACCACAGGTGTCAGCAACAAAAAAGCTACTACAATCAACACTGATTTAACTATCCAACCCAAACCAATAGACACCAACAAACACGCGATGCCCAGCAGTATCAGCCAATTGCTAATACGGGGTAGCTTGAAAGATATTTTGGGGCTGCCTTGGTTCACGGTGGTCTCCTTGGGTGTCTTTGCAGGTAGGCATAACTCTATCCTACTCAGAAATTCAGGCGGTTGATCGAGTTAATTTTCCCATTGTACACCCAGAAACCGCTCTCTACGGCATAAGCTTATCTGAGTCAGAGGGTTGAAAAATTCCTAGTAAGGATTGACAAAGGGATTCAAAACTAAATCTTGCGAGGGTTTGTTCCCTCAACCAGTGGCGATCGCACCTTTTATCCTCTCCTCGCAGCATTTCCACACAAGCAACCGCTACTGCTGCTGCATCTCGGTGAGGAACTCGCCACCCTAGTTTACCATCTTGCAGCGGATCGGCTGACCCGTCCGCGTCCCCCGCGAGTACGGGTGCTCCGCAAGCCAGCGCTTCCAAATAAACTATACCGAACCCTTCCTGGGAGGGCATTACATAAGCATCGGCCAACTGGTAATGTGCTGGTAAATTTTCTGTCGGTACAAAACCGGCAAATATTACTCTTTCGGTAACTCCCAAATCATCAGCGAGTTTCGCTAATCTAGAGCGATCGTCTCCGCGTCCAATAACTAAGTATTTCACATTCGGAAACGTTTTTGCTATTTGTGGCAAAGCTTGAATTGTGACATCGACACCTTTGTAAATATCCGTCGATCGCAATCTGGCTACAGTCATCAATATTTTAGCACCAACCAAATTGTACTGCTCTAATAAATCCTGTGGCTTGGGCCCAGTGGTAAATATATTTTCATCTACAGTACAAGGCACTATTTGGAATTTTTCGGGATTTAAGTTGTTAATTTCGCAAGTGCGTGAAGCGAAGCTATGCCGTAGGGAATCGCGCGTGTACCTGCTAATAGTCCAAATACTGTCAGCTTTACTCATTGCTGTTTGATATTTGGGCCCAAGCGGTTCCCAAACTTCCTTGCCGTAAGTTAAGATTGTGTAGGGAATTCCCAAGGGTTGGCACAGAATTTGAATTAGCGGTGCGAGTTTGATGTGACCGCAAAAAACCCGCTGCGGTCGTTTTTGCAGCAAGCGAGTTAGTAATACTGTAGCAAACTTAAGACGACCTAAGCCGGGATTCTGGGTTTTGAGGTAATAAAATTTCAGATTTCTTGACTCGTAAGCATTGTTGCAGTGTGGGGAATCTCGCAGCAGCAAAACTTCAGCTTGCGGCGAATTTGTCCCTGCGGTTATGGACAGGTAAGCTTTGAAAATGTCTTTAACGTAGGATTGAATGCCGCCTTCGCTGGCAAATATTTCTAGGAAACAGAACACGTAATTTGTCGATCGCATCTCAGATTTACCCATTGACAGCGCAGACAATTATTGCAGTATAGTGATTTTGCCAATCCGGGCGATCGCCATTGTCCAGAGCTTTTAAACCATGTCATGATGACTGTAATTGCAGGTTTTACAGACAAATATTAGACTCGCCCACTCTCACCGTTGGTTTTGAGCGACAATCTGCTTTTTTACTATGGCTTTTTAACGGGTGGCATAGGTGAGTGCGAAACTTTGTTTGCAGTTTACTATAATCTACCGTAATTGACTGTAAACTTAATGATTTTTTACAATATCCTACCCCAACCAAAATTTAAGATTTATTGAGTTGGTGCGGTGCATCCGACCAGACTGCGGAGCAGCATATCGGTGTCGATCGAGGCTCTCCCATCATTAGTTTTTGCTAAAAGTTTTGTCTATCCAAAGATAGATATCGAGCCAGTATTGAACTGTTATCATCAGCAAACATAGAGAGTTAAATTCAATATGACTCTGCCAGGTTTTAAAAACAATTTCTGAAAAATTTTGTCGAAAATATTCTCCTAAAATTTTCTCAACCACTGCAAAGCAAAATTTAATGCTCATAAAGCATTTAAAAAAATCAAGCATCGTTGATTTTTTTTGCAGGGAGGACAGAGACTGATATTTGTATCTTGTCTGTTTGCAAAAGCAGTCTAACGAGCCGAGACAGAAAGTTTTAGGAGAAGAAAAGAAACAAGGTTTGGTACAATCATGTACGAAGAAAAGCCTGTCACCTAAAACATTAGGTATTCGAGCTTAAACCTGACAAAAGCTAATGTTAGGTTGGCAACGTCATATTTACGAGCGACTCTCTCCAAACGAGCCTTCATTGGAGTTTGAGGTGAAACGAGTAACGATCGCACTAAGTCTTTTTAGTCTACTCAGCAGCACTCTGGCGAGTTGCACCGCAGCTTCCCAGAACGCTCAAAACAGCACGCAAAAAAGCAACTCCGAACTTTCATCAGTTGCTGTAGCAGTCCGCGACCTCGGCAACCCCTTCTTCGTACAAGTTGGCAAGGGCGCTGAGGCCGCAGCCAAGAAAATCGGCGGTCCAAACGTGAGGACAACTCTCGTTTCCAGCGGCGACGATTTAAATCAGCAATTTAATCAAATCGAAAACTTTATTGCCTCTAATGTCAGCATGATTGTACTCAATGCTGCTGACACAAAAGGCATTGCCCCGGCTGTCGAAAAAGCAAAGCAAGCCGGAATTCCGATAATTGCAGTTGATACCGCCGCGGAGGGAGGCGTTGATGCCACAGTTACTTCAAATAACGTGCAAGCTGGCGAAGTAAGCTGTCAATATATAGCCGATCGCTTGAAAGGAAAAGGCAGCGTTGTGATTATCAACGGGCCTCCCGTCGCTTCAGTGGTCGAGCGAGTTCAGGGTTGCCAGAGTGTGTTCTCCAAATATCCCGATCTCAAGGTTCTTTCCAAAGATCAGAACGCTGAAGGCAGCCGCGATGGCGGATTGAGAGTCATGAGCGATTTGCTTACTTCCTTCCCAAAAATTGATGCTGTTTTTGCAATTAATGACCCCTGTGCCATCGGTGCAGAATTAGCAGCCAAACAAGCACAAAGAAGCGAGTTTTTCATTGTGGGAGTTGATGGTGCACCTGAAGCTTTAGATGCGCTCAAGCAGAACAACAGTCTCTTTGTGGCTACAGCAGCTCAAGATCCATTTCGCATGGCAGCCAAAGCCGTTGAAGTCGGGAACGACATTCTGAAAGGAAAAAAGCCAGCCAATCCAAACATTCTGATTCCAGTCGCGCTGATTACTCGCGAAAACGTCAATCAACATAAAGGCTGGACAAGTGAATAAATCAGGAATCGCTGGGAATTGGTTTGTTTGCGAAATTACTTCTTTTTAGTAGTCATTCGGCTATTGTCAGGAGTAAGGGTTGGCAATGCGTACCTACAGATATACCTGCAGTTAACTTTACAAATTGATGCAGCAGACCTAGACTTGTAATTCGCATAAAATTACGGTACTTGCGATGGTAAATAGCACTCAAGATTTAATTAAAACTAAGCCCGTCCTCGAAATGCAAGGTATTAAAAAAACCTTTAACGGTTTTGTAGCCTTGCACGATGTAAATATCACCGTTTACCCGGGCGAAGTCCACGCCCTCATGGGGGAAAACGGTGCGGGCAAAAGTACGCTGATGAAAATTCTGGCGGGAGCCTACATAGCCGATGCAGGTGAAATCAAAATAGACGGTCAAGCTGTTAAGATGACAGACCCCGCTCAAGCCAGAGATTTAGGGATAGCGATTATTTATCAAGAACTCAATCTCGCTCCCAATCTGACAGTTGCTGAAAACATTTTTATGGGCAGCGAGTTGAAGAAAGGGGGTACGTTTTTAGACCAAGATGAAATGCGGCGCAAGGCATCGGAGGTCTTGAAAAACCTTGATGCAAATTTTGAGGCGGGAGACCTGGTTTCAACACTTTCAATTGCCGAACAGCAGCAAGTGGAAATAGCTAGGGCTCTCAAACATAATAGCCGAATTTTAGTGATGGACGAGCCGACTGCAGCGCTTTCAGACCGCGAAACAGATAAGCTTTTTGAAGTGGTTCGCCGCTTGCGGAATGAGGGTATTGCTATTATTTATATTAGCCACAGAATGGCAGAAATTTATGCCCTTGCCGATCGCGTGAGCGTCATCCGAGATGGCGGGTATATTGGCTCTCTTGAAAAGCACGAAATTTCGGCAGAACGCCTGGTGGAAATGATGGTGGGTCGTTCTTTAGAGGATTTGTACGAAAACAAGCATCAAATAACACCGGGTGCAGTAGTTCTTGAGGTAACAAATTTAAGCGACGGCAACAAAGTAAAGCCTGCCAGTTTTCAAATTCATGCGGGCGAAATTCTGGGTTTGGCGGGTTTAGTTGGCGCTGGCAGAACAGAACTTGCCCGCCTAATTTTTGGTGCAGATCGGAAGGTAAGTGGTGAAATAAAACTGGAAGGTCGTCCTCTCAATGTCTCGACACCCGATGAAGGAATGGCCGCCGGAATTGCTTACGTGCCAGAAGATCGCAAGGCTCTCGGACTCTTTTTAGAGGCTAGTTCGGGTGAGAATATTACCATGAATGTCCTCGATCGAGAAGCAAAAGCTGGCATTATTAACTCAAATTTTCTGTTAAAAGTTGTCAATGATGCTATTAATAATTTGCAGATTCGCCTTGCAAGTCCGAGCATCAGGGCAATGGATCTTTCTGGGGGAAATCAGCAGAAGTTGCTGCTAGCGCGTTGGTTGGCTATCAACCCAAAGGTACTTTTGCTAGATGAACCGACGCGAGGTGTGGACATTGGCGCAAAAAGCGAAATTTATCGAATTATTAGCGATTTGGCAGCCAAAGGTGTAGCTATTTTGATGATTTCCAGCGAACTGCCTGAAATTGTGGGAATGAGCGATCGCGTCTTAGTGATGCGCGCAGGAAGCCTTGTCGGTGAAGTAGGCGGATCGACTGGGGAAAAGATTACGCAAGAAAACATTATGGCTTATGCCACTGGTGCAAAAGAGGTAGTAAAATCATGAGTCAAACGCAAACAAAAACCAGCAGAAGTTCAGGGAGCGATCGCCAAAAAGCCAGTAAATCTCAAGCTTGGAGAAATTTTATCCAAGTGGCCGGTATCCTGCCGATTTTGGTTGGCATCTGTATAATTTTTTCCCTGGTAACGCCCAACTTTCTTTCCGTAGGAAATTTGATCAATGTCATCCGGCAAGCATCGATCAATATTGTCCTAGCTACCGGCATGACTTTTGTGATTTTGACGGGCGGAATTGATCTTTCTGTCGGCTCAATTTTGGGCGTGACGGCAGTTGTCGGCGTGCTGGTTTCCTTAGTTCCAGGTCTGGGTTGGTTTGCCGTACCGGCGGCGTTAATAGCCGGAGTCTTTTTGGGATTGCTTAACGGCTCCCTAGTTGCCTATTTAGGTTTGCCTCCGTTCATCGTAACCCTGGGTTCTTACACTGCTTTACGGGGAGTTGCTTATTTAGTAGCTAACGGCACTACAGTTATCAATAGAAATCTGAATTTTGCTTGGGTAGGTAACAATTATGTCGGGCCAATTCCCTGGTTGGTTATTATCGCTTTCCTTGCAGTTTTAGCGAGTTGGTTTGTCTTGAGGCGGACTGTTCTGGGGAGGCATATTTATGCCGTGGGAGGCAACATTCGGGCAGCACGATTGACAGGTATTAAGGTGAGTCGCGTGCTGTTATTTGTCTATGGCGTGAGTGGGTTGCTTTCTGGTTTAGGTGGAATTATGAGTGCGTCGCGCCTCTACAGTGCGACGGGGATGTTAGGGCAAGGCTACGAATTAGATGCGATCGCTGCTGTAATTTTGGGAGGAACGAGTTTCACAGGTGGAATTGGCACTATTTGGGGTACTTTGCTGGGGGCTTTAATTATTGCCCTGCTCAACAATGGACTAACTCTCATGAACGTGTCTTTCTTCTGGCAGTTAGTTGTCAAAGGTCTGGTGATAATTATCGCAGTGACAATTGACAAACTTCGCACCGGTTCAAGCGCAGCGTAAAGGTATTGCTAATTCGGTTGATCGGTTCCTTATGCGGAGCTTTGTCCTATGCACATCCAGCATTTTCCTCACCTGATTACTGCTTTTATACTGGGAGCACCGGGTGTATTTCTACTAACATCATCCCCAATTTTTGCTGCACCAATTGATAGATTAGTTGCTTCTCAACCGTTAAATACCTTGACAGAAGACCCCTTCGCGCAGGTGAATTCGGTCTCTCAACTGTCGGATGTAAAACCCACTGACTGGGCGTTTCAGGCGCTGCAATCTCTAGTAGAACGCTACGGCTGCATTGTCGGTTATCCCGATGGAACTTACAGAGGAAACCGGGCGCTGACGCGGTACGAATTTGCCGCAGGATTGAATAGCTGTCTCGATCGAGTCAGCGAACTAATTGCCGCAGGAACAACCAACCAGATTACTGCGGAAGATTTAGCGATCGTCCAAAAGCTGCAAGCAGAATTTGGAACTGAATTATCGGTGTTGCGCGGTCGAGTCGATACTCTCGATGCACGCACAGCCGAACTAGAAACGAATCAGTTCTCGACTACGACGAAGCTGAATGCGGAAATTATCGTGGTGGTAACAGATACCTCCGGTAACAGTGTTGGGGACTCGCGCGATCGCACCAATACTATTGTTGCCAACCGGGGGCGATTAAATTTTGAAACCAGCTTCACCGGTCGCGATATGCTCAGAACCCGTTTGGAATTCGGCAACTTGGGCAGGACGATTGCCGATGAGACGGGTACAAATATGACGGCCTTGAACTTTGATGGCAATGTCGATAACACAATCACCGTCCCTCACGTATTGTATGTGACCCCGCTGACCTCTAATCTGGCGCTGACCGTCGGCCCCACAGGTGTCGGGTATCCCGATATTACGGATTTGCTGACTCCTCCAACGATCGCCAGCGATAGTGAGGGAATTCCCTCGAAGTTCGGACAATACAATCCCCTCTACCGCCGGGGAGGTGGCGGTGCTGCTGTCAACTGGACGATCGTCAAAAACCTCACCCTGACTGTGGGCTATGTAGGCGGAAATCCTAATCTCTCGCAGCAAAGTAACGGTTTATTCAACGGTTCCTACAATGCTCTGGTTCAGCTTGCCTACCGGGGCGATCGCGGAGCCATTGGCGTAGCCTATTCTCGAACCTTTGCACCAAGCGGTAAAGCCGACCTCACCGGCGGTACGGGCAGTTTTCTGGCTGCGCGACCGTTTGGGGACAATATTGCTACATCCAGTGATTCTGTAGGCGTACAAGGATTCTACCGCCTTGCTCCCCGGTTGCAAGTTCACGGTTGGGGCGTTTATACTCGCGCCAATGCCGAAAATTCTGGTGTTAGCAGCGTTTCTGATGGTAGAGGTGGCGTGGTTTTGCTAAATGTTGACGGTGACGATCGCGCCGATGTTGTGTATGCAGCGATCGGGATAAGTTTCCCAGATGTCGGAGGTCAAGGCAACCTACCGGGGATTTTGGTGGGTTTGCCCGGTCGCGTGACGAGCAGTAATGTGCGCCGCGAGCGAGATACTTCCTATCACATTGAAGCGTTCTATCGCTTTCAGGTCAACGACAACATTTCCATCACCCCTGCTGCTTGGGTCGTTGTTAATCCTGAGAATGACAGTCGCAACGACACTCAATGGGTTTGGTTGCTTCGCACAGGCTTTAACTTTTAACCGCAAAGAGATTTTAGTAACCTAGTCCAGGACGCAAAAACCCAGTTTCTTGACGTAATTGCCTCATTTGAGACGATAATCGCGAGAAACCGGGTTTTTTAGACTGATAGTGCATCCAGGGCTTCAATTCCATGCCACACAACAAAAAACCCCTACCATCGCTGGCTGGGGTAGAAAATTATCAGGGTGCATCTACTAATATTTGCAACTATAACATACATTTGTGGGGTGTCACCCTCCAGGGGTGACACCCAACGAAAATTTTGAGTCAGAATAAATTATGATTCAATATGCCAATGATTAACAAAGCTGCTATATCATCTCGTTCTGTCCCAGCCGCTCTAAAATTTAAGATTTAGAATAAATCTGTGCTAGACCTCAAATTAATCCGAGAAAACCCGCAAGCCGTGCAAGAAAGCCTCAACCTGCGCGGAGGTAACTATGAAATCGAGCCGATTTTGCAATTAGACAAACAGCAGCGGGAGTTGGAAGGCAAGCGATCGCAACTACAAGCCCGCAGCAATGAAATTGCCAAACTCATCGGTCAAAAAAGAAAATCGGGTTTACCCCTCGAATCTCCCGAAATTCAAGAATTGCAAGCAGAAGGCAACGCAGTCGGCACTGAATCGAACGAATTGCAAGCACAGGAAAAAGAGCTAAAAGCTCAAATAGAAGCTTTATTGCTACCGCTGCCAAACTTGCCGGGTTCCTCAACGCCGATCGGCAAAAATGAAGAGGAAAACGTAGAAATCCGGCGCTGGGGAGACGAATACATTCCCCAAAATTCCGGTATTTTACCGCACTGGGAAATCGGCGAAAAATTAGGAATTATCAACTTTGAACGGGCAGTAAAAATTGCTCAGCCCCGCTTTGTCAGCTTAATGGGAGCGGGTGCAGCCCTGGAAAGAGCGATTATTCAATTCATGCTCGATCGCCACACAAAAGCAGGTTATGTAGAAGTCATTCCCCCATTTTTAGTTAACACTGAATCCCTGACTGCTACGGGTCAATTACCCAAATTTGCTGAAGAAAGTTTCAAGTGCGACCAAGATGATTTGTGGCTGATTCCTACTTCCGAAGTTCCGGTTGTCAATTTGTACAGAGGTGAAATTTTGACAGCAGAACAGTTGCCAATTTATCACTGTTCTTATACTCCTTGCTTTCGGCGCGAAGCTGGCAGTTACGGCAAAGATACGAGGGGATTAATTCGATTGCACCAATTTAATAAAGTTGAATTGGTAAAACTGGTGCATCCGAGTACCTCCGAGGCAGAACACGAAAAGTTAGTGCAGGATGCTGAGGGAGTTTTGCAGGCGTTGAAATTGCCTTATCGGGCGATCGAGCTGTGTACCGGCGATTTAGGTTTCGCGGCCGCCAAAACCTACGATTTAGAAGTCTGGCTGCCATCTGCGGGCAAATACCGCGAGATTTCCAGTTGTTCCAACGTCGCAGATTTTCAGGCGCGACGGGCAAATATTCGCTTTAAAGAAGCGGGTAAAAAAGGCACTCAATTCGTTCACGCCCTTAACGGTTCCGGTTTAGCTGTGGGCCGGACAATGGCGGCTATTTTGGAGAATTACCAGCAGCCAGACGGAACTGTAAAAGTGCCGGAAGCCTTACAACCCTATTTGGGACGGGAAGTTTTATAGACAACAAGATGATTCGGCAATTAACTGGTTGCCCAGGCTATGCCTGGGAACCGATGTCGAGAGGCTCTGCCTCGCTTGCTTGCGAAAATTGGAGGCAGAGCCTGGTAACGAGTAGAACTCTTGTGGTGTAGGCATCCTGCCTGCCATTGACTGGCTATTTACCAGATGTCTATTACAGTTTGAGCAACGCTTCTTTGATATTTAATGCCAAAAATCTATCCAATGCTAGATACATCCAGTAAACAGATAACTGACTATCACTGCTAGTCTTATGAAATCCCAAAGCCAGGGACTGTTTTTCGTACATGGGGTGAATCATCAGGGTGTACAAGTCGCAAAGATTTGGAAAATCTGTTTGCATTTCGCCTAAAACTTTTTGTGCGTCTTCGAGAAAAGCAATGCGGTATTCTGACAAATACTGCGGATCGATCATCCAACTGCGGACAAATACTGACTGGCAATTTATATCTCCTGGTAGCGCCATCTTGAAAGGATCGATATCGGAAATAGAACTTAAATGAAGCCCTTTACTAGGAGCATTAAAAAAATTTACTTCAGATTCGCTAGCTGTGGGATAAAGTAAGTAAAATCCGACTGGATTGAAATTATCTGAACGGCGTAAAACTCGCATTCCCTTTGAGTATTGACTGGCAAAAAGGCGGAGGATTTTAGCAATTTTGTGGGGAACGGCGTTAGTGTTGCGGTTCATCCAGTTGTAATTGGTGGCTAATAAATTGGCAACGGGAATCGCGTCGCACCGAGGGTTGAAGTCATCTAATTGGAGTTGTACTGGCTTTTGAGGTTCGGCGGTTTCTAAAATTTCTGAAACTGGTTGAATTTGAATTGCCGTAGCGTTACCATCAAAGTGTTTTGCGATTAATCCGAGTGCTGCTAATTTATCTAACATCATTCCGGCGGCGCGATCGCTCCCGCGATCGGAATCGGAGTAAAATAGTTCGGCGGCTTCCCGGTGAGTACACTGCACTTCTGTTGCTGGCACTTCCAGTTTTGCCAGCGGTGGTTTGAGACGGGGCTGGCTTTCCTGAAGCTGTTTCACCGATAAGTAAACCCAAAGCCTGATAAAGCATTCAGCCCTAGTGCGAGTTACGCCTACTCGTTTCATCAACAGCGAAACAGCCGTGCGGCGTTGAGAAGAAGAATACCAAGTATCTAGTTTTGCAATATCCATTTCAGTCGGGAAGCTGCGAAGGAACTCTAGTTACATATTGGCTCAATTACATAAAACTTCACCCCGCTTCAGGTAACTTGTTGTCGCTGTTGCTCAACTTGCCTGATTTCCGGTGACTCTACAAGATAGCTGCTTCCTCCTTGCAAGTTCACTGCTTCACAAAGCACCATCAATTTTAGATATTTTCTGGCTTGGTTTAACAAAGCAACGAACCTGAGTAAATTAGCAACTTTAGAGGTTTACCCCATGTACAGTGCTTATATCAATCAAATGGGAAAATTTTTGCCGGGAGAACCGATTAATAATGATGAGATGGAAGAATATCTCGGCAAAGTTGCCTCGCGCCCTTCGAGAGTCAGGCAGCGAATTCTCAACAGCAACGGCATTCAACAGCGCTACTACGCGATCGACAAACAGCAGCAAACACTATATTCTAACAGCCAAATGGCAGCTTTGGCCGTCCGTGACGCGATCGCCCAGGCAAATTTGGCACCAGGGGCTATCGACTTACTGGCCTGCGCTACTACTTTACCAGATTTATTAGTACCGGGATTTGCCAGCACAGTACATGGGGAACTTTCCGAATTATCTCCCCTAGAAATAGTGTCAACTCAAGGAGTTTGCTGTGCCGGAGTTAGTGCTTTAAATTACGCCGCCTCTCAAATCGAACTCGGCAAAAAACAAACAGCAATTGCCGTCGCTTCCGAATTTCCCTCGCGCCTGTTCAAAAACACCAAATTTGAAACAGAGACTTCAGTGCAAACGGGAAAACCCCTGCCTTTCGATACAGAATTTCTGCGCTGGATGCTCTCCGACGGTGCCGGAGCATTCTTGCTCCAAAACCATCCTAGCGCAACAGGAATTAGTTTAAAAATAGAATGGATTGAACTCGTTTCTCACGCCAATGCTTATCCTGTTTGTATGTATTCAGGATTAGCCAACGAAACATCAACTAAAAGCTGGTTGGATTATTCCTCCTACCTCGATGCAGCCACAGCAGGAGCTTTTGACTTGCGGCAAAATATTCGCTTGCTGGACAATGTAATGAAATTAGGCGTTGAAGGTTGGCTGCAGTTGATTAAAGGCGGGAGAGTTTGTCCGCAGGAAATCGACTGGCTGCTGTGCCACTATTCGTCTCACTTTTTCCGGGGGCAAATTGTAGAACTTCTGGAACAAGCAGGCTGCATGATTCCTCAAGAAAAATGGTTTACCAACTTATACACACGGGGAAATACAGGTTGCGCCTCGATTTATTTGATGTTAGAGGAATTGTTCAATTCGGGCAAGTTGCAGGCGGGACAGAAAATCTTTTGTTTTGTCCCGGAAAGCGGGCGCTTTACAACGGCATATATGATGTTAACTGCTGTGGAAAATACCCATAAGCTTATGAGTTCTCAATTTTCTAACTTTCACGAGGTTCCCGAAGCTTCGCCTCTCGAAAGCGTTAAACCCGAACACCCCAACTCTCCGCAAGCTTATTTGTTGCGGGAGTTAGCATGGATTTGGCTGAAGTTCGATCGCGAAATTCGTTCTGTTCCTATTGTCCGCAAATTGTACCGAGCAGAGTTTACAATAGAAGATTATCAAGCTTTGCTGTGCAATCTCCGGCCACAAGTTGTAGAGGGAGCTCGCTGGATTGCTCGCGCTGCTTCTAACATGAGTGACTTTCGCCTGCGATCGACTTTTATCGGCCATGCCCAAGACGAACACCGCGACTATCAAATGCTAGAACAAAATTATGTTTCTGTGGGCGGTGAATTGGCAAAAATTGTGGAATATGATAAGAATATTGGCAGCGAAGCACTATCAGCTTTTATCTTCCACCAAGCATCGCGGGAAAATCCGGTTGATTTAATTGGCAGTATGTTTATTATCGAAGGATTGGGAAATCAGTTGGCGGGAAAGTGGGCAAAACAAATTCAAGAAACTCTCGGTTTACAAGATGAACAAGTATCGTTTTTAGCGTACCACGGAGCTAATGACGAGTCGCATTTAGCTAAACTGGAAAATTTGATTAATGCCGAATGGATGACAGATGATATTGCCCGCCGCATTGTCAAAACTGCTCGCGTCACGGCTCGTTTATATTTGCTGCAGTTGGAGGAAATTCGCTAATGCAAAAGCTGCAAAAACAAGATACCGAAAATCTCCCAGATCAGCGAAAAATACCTTACGCTACCAAACCCTACAACCGCCGAGATCCGAATGTTTGGGATGTGCTATTTTGCGATCGGTCGATTCCCGTCGATTTAGTAGCAAAAGCCTACATGATACGGGATTTGCAAAGCTGGACTCGCAATTATTTGCTCATCCCAATCAAAGTAATTGCTAACGTATTGCTGGCGGTAATTATGATAACAAAGCGCTTATTGCCCTTTCAATTTCGCGCTTACACTTTAATGCACAAATCTGCTGCATTTTTCCTGAATAACTTTGTCTCGCCAGAAGCTTGTTATTTAATTGTCCGGCATATTTGCGTCGGGTCCAACATTATCAACTTCTTGATTGACAACGGCCCCGATACCCAGATTGAAAAGTCAAAGCTTTATCCTCGCACAGTTAGCGATTTAGCTGACAATGCGTTTCTCGAACATGACTTAATTCTCTATAACTTTGTCTGGGATTACAACCAGGCAATGCTGACAAATCCTAACTGGTTGCAAGCCGTCAAAAAACGGGGAATAAATTATGATAGCATTCAACCAGTAGAAGTTGCCATAGATTTTGAAAAACGCAGATGGCTAAACATTCTCGATTTAGAATCTGCGATCGAATTGTTTAAAGTCTTTTATTCTCTGTGTTTGACTAGCGACGAATTTGCTCGAGCAGTGATGTCGCTTCAGTTAGATGAAAACTTTGGAGTGTACGTCAGCGAGATTACCGGAAATTGCGACTGGAATCATGTAATTGTTAACCGCCATCCGCTAGCGCCCAACAGTCCATTTAATGCGGCACGCGACTTGTTTTTGCACGGGATAATTTCGGAATATCTCTATCGGTATTTGGAACTGCAAAAAGAGATGAGAAATGTTTCAAAGTAAGGTGCTTAGGTAAGCACCTTACGAATATAAGTAGCGCGTCCAATAACTTTTTGCGTAAGTCCTGAAGTTTGAAAGAATGGTTAATTTTTAGGTCAAAAATTAATATGAGAACTCAAGCTGCTGCTAGCTGTACTTGTTCTACTGCTTTGGGCAAAGTCTGATTTACCACAATCCACTTGCCTGTAAGTGGGTCGCGATAAGTAATAAACGGATTAGATTTTAAAGGTTGACTGCAAGGTTTAGCGGCCATTTCTACACACTCCCAATAAATGGTATTGAATAACTACTACAACACCATACCTTTAATAATCGGCTATTTTGCCTCAAATCCGCGTGATTTATACCTGAACAATAGGTGATATTTTAGGTATATTTTGGTGACATAGAACACTGCATGATGTGATTTAAAACTGCGTTGGCAGTGAGCAGTATCACCAAAAACCTTCCGTAAAAAAAATCTGCCTTCTGGTTTTTACCTTCTACCTTTAAGAGGGCCACTATTTTCAGTATACATCTGATATTATTAAGTAAGGTAAAGACGTTTATCAGAGATCCCCTCACAAACTTATGGTGCTATTTGGATTTGGCAAAAAGTCGAGCCTGCCCTCTCCCCAAGAGGCATTACCGGGACGGGCAGAGTCGATGTCGGTACCGGCAACTCACTTTGTTAACGGCAATCCGCTCAAACCTCCCTTTCCAAACGGCATGGAGACTGCGTTGTTTGGCCTGGGCTGTTTTTGGGGAGCAGAACGCAAATTTTGGCAGCAAAATGGAGTTTTTTCGACGGCTGTTGGCTACGCAGCCGGGATTACTCCGAATCCTACTTACAACGAAGTTTGCAGCGGGATGACGGGACATAATGAAGTAGTTCTGGTTGTGTTCGATCCCAAAGTAATTAGTTACGAAACGCTGCTCAAAGTTTTTTGGGAAAGTCACAATCCTACTCAAGGAATGCGTCAGGGCAATGATTCGGGTACTCAGTATCGATCGGGCATTTACACGTATTCAGCCAGCCAAATGCAGTTAGCTGAAGCTTCGCGAGATGCTTACCAGCAGGCTTTGACGGCGGCCGGTTACGGCAAGATTACCACTGAAATTATTGATGCTCCTGAGTTTTATTACGCAGAAAGCTATCATCAACAGTATCTTGCTAAAGAGCCGAACGGTTATTGTGGTTTGGGCGGTACTAAGGTTTGTTTGCCTGCTATGTCTCAGGCTTGAAAATCGACCCAGCTTAGGGATAGGGACACATAGATAATTACAAAACATTGTTGTGTCCCTACAAAATATCTGGTGGGGCGGGCTTCTAGCCCGCCATAAAAAGCCGAATATGTTAGTAGTTTTAAAACAGGTAATAAATGCTGACTGCTGTTGTAATTATCAATTTACTAATATCTCTGGTTTGCTTTTATATAGCTGCGAAGGTGTGGAAAATCAGGCGGACGATCGCACGTTTGGAACTTCGGATCGCAGCAATCGAACGCTGTAGCAGCAATGTCCTCACTATGTCGCCGGATTTCCTTGGTAAAAGGCAGCAAGGTACCCACCAACTGCGACTACGTTATCAACAACTAGAGTTGCAACTGCAACAGGTTCAGCAACTTTTGGGATTGCTGGGTTTGGGACGGATGCTTTGGTCCAGGCGCGATCGACCTTTCAGGTAAGCTATCCTAAAATTGCCGCCCGTGCTGACTCCCTAGGATTTTCAACAATATTTCTACCTTTGTAAAGGGCTGCGATCGGGCAAACGCCCCTAAAATTGGTGTATGGAGAGAAGTTATACAAATGTCAACTAAACGTTCAGGATTCTTTATTGGCGGTTTGCTTGTGGGTTCTGCGATCGGGGCCGTGACTGGCTTGCTGATAGCACCGCGACCCGGCAAGGAGACGCGGCAGATATTGAAAAAATCGGCCGATGCTTTGCCCGAGTTGGCGGAAGATTTATCGACTAGCGTGCAGTTGCAGGCCGATCGACTTTCTGAAACTGCAATCCGAAATTGGGACGAAACTTTGATTAGACTCAAAGAGGCGATCGCAGCGGGTTTAGAAGCGACTCAGCGGGAACGCCAAACCCTGTCGGAAGCTGAACCTGAAGTGAGTCCCCCGTCGCGCCCTCCCATCCGCTAAATGGCATGAAATTCTCAACCCCCAATCCCAGATTCAAGTGAGTGATCCCATATTTTGGCTAGGACTTTCGATTTTGCTAGTGGCAGTTAGCCTGACTGCTGTTTTAGTGACTTTAATACCTGCGGTGCAAGCGCTGGCACGCGCAGCCCGCAGCGTGGAAAAGCTCGCTGACACGCTTTCTCGCGAATTTCCGCCCACTTTGGAGGCGATTCGGTTGACGGGGCTGGAAATTAGCGAGTTAACGGATGATGTCAGCGAGGGAGTGCAAAGTGCGGGCGAGGTTGTCAAACAGGTCGATCGAAGTATTGGTAGCGCCAAAAAGCAGGCGCAAAACGTGCAGGTAACTACTCGCAGCGTGGTGACTGGGATTAAGGCTGCTTGGAAAACTTTAACTCGCAAGCCGCCGATTTCTGGGACAAATCGCCGTTCAACAGAGAGATTGTCGCCGAGTCAAAGAAGTGCGCTGGCGCTGAGGGAGTCGGGTTTGGAGGACAGATATTCTGGGGGTTACGGTGCCGGTGCGAGTAATGGGGAATCGCCCAGGTTGAGGAGTAGCGAGGGTTCGGGTTTGCCGGGGAATGCTGAAGAGTTTGAGGAAGTGCGATCGAACGATTCTTGATTGCACCCAATTCCCGATCATCCCTCGACAGCACAGCCCTCCCACCAGCAAGGATTCTTATCAATAAAATCCATCAAAGCATCATACTTAGGCGAACCCTTTTGTTCCACATACTCCAAAGCGCCCCAACTTCCCCACTTACTAAATGAACTCACATCCACAAAGTGCATGAAAAGACTCCCTCCAGCTTGTTTCCAACTATTCAGTAATTGGGTGTAGATATCATACATTTCTGGGCGCCTATTTAATTCCATAAAAAACTGAGTCAGTTTTTCGTTATTCTCAACTCCTTCAATACCTACAATATGTTGACCGCCCTCGTAAACAAATAACTTGAGGCCTTTTTTTTGAGCCACATCTAAGAAATACTTAAAGTCATTCTCAACATCGGGCAAACTATCTTTGAACCCCGGCAGTAACCCGCCCTCTCTTAATTGCTTAAAAGCTTTGCCAAATCCGCCATCTGCGTCATTCAACCAAGACTCTACTGTACTAACACTTTCTTTCCCGCCCAAGTTTCCGCTAAAATATCCCGCTATGGCTACGGCATCAATACCGTGTTGATAACAAGGTTTATTGCCCTCAGCCACCCAATAGGAACACTCTAAAGAATAAGTTTCTAACTCTCTCCAGGCTCTTTGAGTTCCTAACACGCAGACAACTCGATTCTTTTGATCCCCAAAAACGCCTTTCCATATATCGCACATTTGAGCACTACGCATTCCGTGCCATTGCATAAAAGCATCGCCTTTATCTCCCCACCTCGCTTTACCTTGTTCCAAAGCATAATTCGATTGTGGAAATGACCAATTCCAAACCTCATTAGAATACTCTACATAAACTTTCAGCTTGGGATCTAAACTATCTTTGACCATTTTAGCAAAGTTAGTCATATATTCATCCGTAGCCTGATGTGGCATATTAAACCAGGGTTCTTCTTGGACTTTGTTAGCTAAATTCACCATAACTTCTATGGGAAAATTTCCTCTGTCAGCATAGGATACACTCTCTGGTTTAGGTCTGTTTGACCATTCTTTTTGTTCTGAACCATTTGTCCCCATCCAGTCCATAAAACGCAAGACTCTAAATTTTTTAATCTTGTCTATAAACAGCGGATTAAATGTTTCACCACGTTGAAAAAGCTGTTCATCTTGGGAGTGAACAACTTTAATATTGCGGATATAGTTCCCTGTTTTCTTGGGATCGGTAGCAGTAATTATAATCATGATGCCTTCGCCTTGTGTGGCATCGACATTAAGGATATCCCTCCCAGGTTTCGACGCAGCCTCATCTTTTTTGGCATCAAAGCCATATTCGATCGCACCTTCACCCTCATAAGTAACAATATATTGTCCTGAAGGATAGCGATTGGGGATTTCCCTAAGTAATAGCGTACTTACCCTGGTATATTTAGGAGCATCTTCGGGGGATGGGAGAGACTTCACCCACCCATTTTCATCAAGATTTAAAAGATTATACTCCTCTGTATCCCATTCACCTTTACAGTTTGGTTGTCCGCTAACGCATTGAGTTATCCATTGTCTAGAAGATTTGAAAGCATCTAAAAAGGGTAATTGTGTGGAGTAGTCAGCAATACCATTAAGCCCAACTCCTAAAGAAGAGCGAGAATTTGATGTGTTTTGTACATCTGCACGCACCGCTACTTTGTTATCTACTTGCCGTACTGGTGTGGGAGCAATATTAGTTGTTAAAGCCCAACATCCGGGAATAAAAATGACAAAAATTAATAAACCCAGCACAAAGCCCAGAGCTTTGTTGTTCGATCTGATACTTAATCGAGACATAAATTTGACTAATTTGATTATTTTAGTTAAAATCGCAACGGGTGCGACCAGTTTTAATTTTGATATTTTATCAAAAAGTTCCTTCTCAAACTATCAGCTATAAGATTATTAACATTTTTGCCTCTCTGTGCAGGGGCGATCGCCGTTTCTGTCCCCAAGTGTGATCGCCCATCTAATCCTCTTTATCCAAATCTTCTTTTTTCGGAGTTTCCTCAGTAGAGGGGAATTCTAGTCGAATGTTAATATCAATTGATATTGTATTTTTCTCAATCACACCTATACCAACTATTTTTACTAATGCTTCTGTGGGTAGAGAATTAGGCGTTGCTGATTTAGGGTATGACAGGCTAAATATGCAAGTCATAGAAACCAGTATTCACAAAACTTCGGGATTTTTAAGTGATTTTTTTCATACCCTGGTTAAACAACGCCGAGAATTATTTATTTTAAATTCAGGAGAAGACAGAGTTTTCGATCCGGCTTCCTGTAGCCGATCGCAAATATTGCGCCAATTGCCTACAGGTTCGTTAGGTACATCTGCGAGTTTTTTAACATATTGGTATAAAGTTTTACATAAATAAAATTCTGCACTTTTGGAACTCTGAAACAGTTGGCGAGCGATTTCAGTGGGACTGCAACCGGAAAGCAATCCTCGGAGGTAAAGTTTTTCTGTTTCTGTTAGTTTCCTTCGCGATCTTATAATTGTAAAGTGCTGACAACAAATTACAACGGAGACTATAACAGCGGCGACGATTTCGATCGGGTTCCCACCTCCAATTTTTAGCTGGGCTGCCCATGTGAGATGCTCCCCACTCTGCTCCAATTAAACAATTTTTTTTATAGTTTAACTAAAATTAGTTGGCAAGAAGTATATTCAAAAAACACCCAAACCTATTTGGATAAAATTTAAAAATTTGCTCTATTGATAACTGATGAATTAATCAAATATGAGGCATTAAAATATCTAGCTAAGGATCGCGAATTAAATAACTTACAATTTTAATTGTTATGGTGGGATGGGCGGGACGCCCGTCCCACTTTCAAGAGTGGAAGTTATTTAATTCTCATTCCTAAAAACAATCCTGGAAGCGAAAAAATACGATCGAGTTGTTCAGATTGCTAAAATTCTAGGGCTAGAGCGAGTCAGAGTTACTTCTTGGGGGTTTATTTTTCCTCCCGACTTGTAAAGCTAGTACGGGCAACTAAATTAATAACTCATTCTCTTTGTCTCTCGCCCCTGCCCATCTCTGGATCAGGGCGATCGCCGCCGATCCCCCAGCATCTCGCATTCTCCTCAATTCATACTTTATGCGGATGAAAACGCTGGCCCCAATTTGAGAAACTGAAAAGTGGCGTTACCCTTTTTTTAGCGATGGCAAACCGAGTTTTGATTGTCGGCGGTCGGGGACGAATTGGCAGCAGCGTTGCCCAAGACCTTGTTACCCATACCGACGCGGAAATTACTGTTACCGGACGCAATTCTGAAGCCTCTATTGGGCGGGGATTGCCGCCGGATCGGGTGCATTTCCAAACTTTAGATTTAGCAGACAGTGCAGCCCTGCACCAAGCGGTTTCATCCTCTAATCTCGTCGTTCACTGTGCCGGGCCTTTTCACTACCGAGACGCCAGTGTATTGAAAACTTGCATAGAAGCAGGCGTTAATTATACTGATGTCAGCGACAGCCGCAGTTTTACTCGCAGGGCTTTAGAATTGCGCGAAACTGCTAAGAAGGCTGGGATAACGGCTATTATTAATACGGGAATTTTTCCCGGTGTTTCTAATAGCATGGTGCGGCGAGATGTGGAACAATTAGATGAAGCAGAACACATCCATTTGAGTTATGTTGTCGGAGGTTCGGGCGGCGCTGGCGTTACCGTCATGAGAACCACTTTTTTAGGTTTGCAAACCCCTTTTGACGTTTGGGCTGATCGCAAGTGGCAGCAAGTACAACCCTACAGCGATCGCGAAACAATTGAATTTCCCGCACCCTACGGCAACACAGGGGTTTACTGGTTCGATATGCCGGAAGCAATCACTTTGCCCGAAACTTTCCCCGTCAAATCAGTTGTGACTAAATTCGGTACGTCTCCCGACCTTTACAATCACCTTACGTGGTTTGTTGCCAAGTATTGGCCGGCTAGCTGGCTCAAAAATAACTCCGTGATTGAATTTCTCTCCTATGTCAGTTATGGGATGACCAGTGTTACTAATAGTTTTAGTGGGGTTGGTGTGGCAGTGCGATCGCAAGTGACTGGTCTCAAAAACGGCAAACTGACTAAAGTTTGCTCGACAGCGGTACACCCCAGTGCTGCCGTCGCTACGGGCATCGGTACTGGCAGCATAGCTCAATTAATGTTAGAAGGTAAACTGGAAAAACCGGGCGTTTGGTCGGTAGAGCAAGCTCTTTCTACTGAGCTATTTGAACGAGCTATGCAGAACAGAAACCTAGAGATAGAGCAGGTGGTTTTGTAGTGAGTTAGGTTATTTATAGCAATTTAAAATGTTCAAAAATGGAATTTTTTCCAGAAATGCGAAGATGCGAAAGACGCGCCGAAAAAGAAGAGTCAGGGGCTTCGTAATTGATGAGAAAACCCCTAGATAGGGTTCCTCGCAGGAATTGCGAGCGCCCCTCATAGGAGATGAGTTCCGCTTGTCTAACTAATCTATCTTTTGGTAGAAGTAATAGTAACAAGCAGGCGCTTAAGATATGGGATGTCACGGGAAACATCCCTTTTGGCTCGGTCTAGATGCGGTAGCTGCGACAAAGATTGCGCTTGAACCAAGGTTGTAAATGTGCGATCGCAGTGAAGGGGCGACAAACACCATAATTTTTGCGGAAAAATACGAGGAGAAGTTGATATGAAGCGGGTTTTAAAAGCTCTCGGAAAAACATTGAGCCAAAGCATTTTGCTGGTCTGTACCCTGGCGTTCATTGGTCTGTTAAGTCTAGCGGTAGTACCCAGTCAGGCTGCTTACGCAGGTCAAGACAGGACTCAGGCGCAGCCAGAAGCTAAAATTACTGACCCCGCAGAAAGTTTCGAGGATCTCAATCCCCAAGCAGCTTACGAAGAAATAGTCAAAACCTCTCAAAATCCTGCAAAGGTCGAGAAAGCTTACGACGAAAGCTTAAAAGAGTACAAGGGAGAACACCCGCAAGAAGGAATAGTTCAAAAAGCTGAAGATTTGATCGAAAAGGTCACAGGCAACTAATAAATCAAGAGATTTATATATAACTCAAGTTGCTGGTAAATACACAGCTTCAGTGAGTACACAATAAAGCCGATCTCAGAACTCAATTGAACATAATGATTTAGGGTGCGCCTCGGCGCACCTTATCGCTTGAGAGTAGTGTGTAAAGCTACTTTTTGATACGAGAAGTATTTTCTTATTTCCCTCCTTTTGCAGCTAGCAGCTTCATCCTTAAGGCAGATGAATAGATATAAATTTAAAAGGTAAATTTAATAATAGTTACATTTAGATAAAAGGAAAAAATATCATGAGCGATGACAAAAAAACGGTACATGAACCTGATGCTAACCTCGACCCGCTTTCGGGGGAAACAGGGGCTCATCCAGTGGCAACGGGTATCGGTGCGGCGAGTGCCGGTGCTGCGGGTGCTGCGATCGGCGGTGCCATCGGCGGGCCTGTAGGAGCAGTTGTCGGCGCTGTGGTGGGTTCGTTTGGCGGCGGTTTGGTGGGCAAAGGTGTGGGCGAGGCGATCGACCCCACGGTAGAAGATGCTTACTGGCAAAGCAACTACAGTTCCCGTCCTTACGTGGACACTAGCGCAACTTATGAAGACTATCAGCCTGCATACCGCACCGGTTATGAGGGATACAGCCGCTATGGCTCTACTGGTAAGAAATTCAACGAGATCGAACCGGATTTGCAGCGCGACTACGAAACAAATCGCGGTAAGTCTAAAGTGAGTTGGGAAAAAGCTAAGCACGCCACGCGCGACGCTTGGGATCGGGTGGAACGGGCTGTTCCTGGTGACATTGACAAAGACGGCCGCTAAGGGCTTACGCCAAGTATTTCTGTGTCTTGGAGACACACAAACTCAAGCGTTCCGGTTATTTTTAGCCGGGTACCGGAATGGAGGAAAGTGTTTGATCAAAAAAACCCGGCTGCAGCGTCTTGGACTGTTGTTGATAGATAGCACAGTTTTTAACGCGAGTTTAGCGAAGTTTTTGGGGATTTTAAGCCCCTCTCTACATCGGAGAGGGTATTTTTATGCTCCCTTGAAATCGCATTTTTCAGCACGATTCTTATTTCACAGGACGGTTCGCTGTGAGAACTCGTCAGAGACGTAGAGGCTTTGCTGTGCGGGACGATCGCACTCCTAAAAAATGCTTTTTACCAAATCGGGAGGATTCCGTTTGAGATTAACATTTTTTTTTGACTATTAGCCTTAAAATTAAACTTATTCAGGACTGAGACATCGAGCGCGATGCGCTTTCTTCAATCGGAGCCGGATCGTAAAGGGTCGGTGGCTTCAAGTCCGATAATTGTTAATCTAAATTTTCTCATTCAAAATTGGTATTACTTGTGGATGAAATGTTGGAAAGAGCTTGGACACTCAAGCAAAATTTAATTGACTTTGTGCTGGATGCTGAGGGAGAGTTGGCGGTAGCTTTGGAAGCTTATGCTGCAGCTCGCTCTACCGGCGAGCGCTACGATATTGCTCAGCAAAATCAAGTGATTGACAGTTTTACCATCGAAGGTAAAGTCGGAGAGAAAACCCCGATCGAGCTATTTGTCGAAAGTCAGCCAGATTTAACCGAGAGCGATCGTAGCTTGCTGGAAAGTTGGGAACACAGAAGCTTCACCGGCTTATTTGAAATCACTCAACTTTCCCCCGACAGGTTTGAACTGATGAACTGGCTGACGGCTAAGCACTACGTGGTCAAGCCCAACAGTCCTAATTTTCTTGCAGAAATGTCTCGCTTTAAGTTAGGAGAAATCTTGCGGGTTCGGATTGCTCCTCTCACCGATGACTGGTGGATACTATCGGGCCCTCCGATACCGATGGGGAAATTGGGCAAGCCGAAGTTGGCGGTGGCGATCGGCAATTTCAAGCAAAATCACAAAAATAACCTATACAGCGATGCGCCGGAATTGTTAGAGCAAGCTTGGCATTCGGTAGAACAGTACCACGAAGATTTTACCGAATTTTTTGGCAGCGAGGAAGTTACGCTATCGGGATATCACCTGAATAAACAGTTGGCTGAATTTCAGGAATTCATCACTAAAAAACGCCTAGCGGATATCGGCATTGATGAACATAAATCTCTGGCGGAGATCGTTGAAGATGCTGGAGTCGATGCAGAAGAAATTAAAGCAGCAGCTATAGCAGCAGCCGGTGCAGATCCGTCTTCAGTGGAGGTAGGGATCGATAGCGATCCTCACTCAAAAATGGTAATGCCGAAAGTTGAATTGCCCGATCGCTTCAAGAAAGCCGAACAGGTGACAGCACTTTCTCATCCTCGCTGGGGACAAACCTTTTTGTCTACTTACACTCAATTTACTGCACTGCTAGCAGCCGAAGATTTTTCAACCGTTCCCGGTTACGAAAAGCTGGTGCGTAACTATCTAGAAGATGCTGGAATTAATGTCTGGATTTGGCAACGGTTAGCTAAAGTTAATCCAACGAAATTAGAACAAATTTTGCAAACTGTATTGGAACGTAAAGACTTTCAGATCGAACGCGATTTAGATGCATTGCTGCAAGAGTTTAAAAAACCCTTAGAACCCGAACTCCCCGAAATTGCCAGCGTTCCCGTGCACCTGCACAACTTATTTCAGGAAGCTTTAGGCGAAGTTAATAAGTCAAAGTCTAAACCGCAGGAGAAAAAGAAAAGCTCTAAAGGCTTTAAATCCTAAGCAACCGAGTTTGTGGCATACTCACAGCTAACTGTGAGCTTATTGCCCGGTAATATCACTCAAATAGCTTTGCAGTCAGGACTTGAGTTTTTCTTCACCGCGATCGAAAAAACTGAAGTCCTCACTACAAACACTTTTTTTAATCTTCAATTTGTCGAACAGCCATGCGTTGGAGCGGCAGGCTGAGTATGCTAGAAGCAGTTAACAAGTAAGAAAGAACAGTAGTCAGCTTCAAACTGAGCAATAACCAGCTATCTTCTGGTAGGTGAAGTTTCAGCCCGAAAAAAGAAATGCAGTACACTATCCAGTAAGTAAAGCTCATCTTGATTAGGATTTCTTCGCTCAAAGTACGCGCGGCGAAGCTATCCCCTAGGGAATCGTCCGTTGGCTGCGAGTTGCGATTATCACCCAGCAGGACTAGACCCGCAATAGAAGCCACAAAAGAAACCATAACGAGATAGTCATGCCAGTTAAGCTCAACCATTTCTAAACTCCGCTTTTATCCGAATTTTTGGAATCAGACATCAGTCTAAAGGATAAGTTTTCCCGGTCAAAGCAATAGTTACAAATTGAAACAGCCGCAGTTACAAATCGCAATGAAAATTCCCCGCAACCGCCAGCCACAGGCTCGTTTAGTCAGTCGCCAAGGACAATTCCCCTTAAATATTGTCAAGTTGGGAGTACCTCGCCTGCATTTTGCCGACCTCTACCACAGGCTACTAACTCTTTCTTGGCCACAATTTTTCATGCTGATTTGTCTCTCCTATACAGTCACGAATTCTTTATTTGCCTTAGCTTACTTGGCGGGAGGAGATTGCATTGCTAACGCGCGGCCGGGTTCTTTCCCAGATGCCTTTTATTTCAGCATCCAAACAATGGCGACGATCGGCTACGGCGCTATGTATCCGCGCACGGATTACGCTAATACTATAGTCGCGATCCAAGCGCTTTTTGCTTTGTGGGGAGTCGCGATGGTGACGGGACTGGCTTTTTCGAGATTTTCCAGACCAACAGCTAGAGTTATCTTCAGCCGCGTAGCTGTGATCGCTCCTTTCAACGGCGTTCCGACTCTGATGTACCGCACTGCAAATCAGCGTTTTAACCAAATTTTAGAAGCGCAGCAGCGAGCTACTTTGATCCGTGACGAGGTAACAGCGGAAGGAGAATTTATGCGGCGTTTTTACGATTTGCAATTGATGCGGAGTCACTCTCCGGTTTTTGCATTAACTTGGACGGTTATGCACGCAATTGAGGAGAGCAGTCCTTTGTACCAACTTACTGCCAAAGACTTGATGGAACAGCAAGCGGAAATTGTAATTACGTTAACAGGAATTGACGAAACTGTTTCGCAAACTATTCATGCGCGACATTCTTTTGTGGCATCTGAAATTATGTGGAATATGCGGTTTGTAGATATTCTTTTGAAATCGGCGACGGGAGGGCGGGTGGTTGATTATACTCGGTTTCACGATGTGAAGCCTGTGGAATGAAAGTTTTGATTTAGCTACCAGTGCTAGAATACCTGTATGGCAAAAAAAATTAATATTCATGACCTCAATAATTGCAAAGATGACACTGAAAGAATTGCAACCGCAACTCTTGGCTTTAACTCCCGAAGAGAAGGCTCAAGCTATAGAATTACTAGCCCAAAGTTTAAGAAAATTTTGGTCGGGAATTCAAAAGACTCCCGGCGTGTGCGGCGGCGATGCTTGCATCAGACAAACGCGAATTCCTATTTGGGTGCTGGTGAATGCTCGCCGTTTAGGTATTTCTGAAGCTGAACTCCTAGAAGACTATCCGACTCTGCGTGCCGCTGACTTGGCGAATGCTTGGGCTTATGCTGAGGCATATCCTGATGAGATTGAAACAGCAATTCAAGAAAATGAGGAAGATTGAAAAGTGGCGCGTTTCTATGCAGATGAACAATTTCCGAAGCGGGTTGTGGAATTATTGAGGACTTTAGGTCACGATGTCCTTACCGTACAGGAAGCAGGAAATGCTAATCAAAAAATTCCTGATGAAGAAGTGTTAGCTTTTGCAGTGAGTATTGACCGCGCTATTTTAACGCTCAATCGCCGCCATTTTATCAGGCTGCATACATTACAACCAGACCATGCTGGTATCATTGTTTGTAAAGATGATTCAAATAGGGATCTGTTGGCTTTACGCATTAATGAAGCTATTGCTAATCGAGAAACAGTGAGAAGTTTACTGATTCGAGTTAACCGTCCTTCGGAGTGAGTAGAAATGATAGAATACCTTGGGTCGGGAATTCAAAAGACTCCCGGTGTCATGGGTGGTGCCGCCTGTATCTGAAAAACGCGGATTCCTGTTTGGCTGTTAATAAGCTATCGGCGTCAAGATGCCACCGATGCTCATATTTTAGAAGGTCATCCCGATCTCTGTGCAGCAGATTTGGTGAATGCTTTTAGTTATGCTGAGGCATATCGTGATGAGATTGAAACAGCAATTCACGAAAATGAGGAAGATTGAAAAGTTACAGGTTTCTATGAAAATAAACAAAAAACTCCTTGTACTATGCGAATAATTCATACTGCTGACTGGCATTTAGGGCGACGTTTTCGAGGGATCGATCGCACTTTTGAAATTGCGATCGCCCTCGAACAGATTTTAAAGCAAGCAAAAGCCTTGGATGTCGATGTTGTGCTCGTTGCCGGTGACATTTTCGACGTACCCAACCCACCCGCTTACGCCGAACGCATTGCTTATAACTTTTTCTGTGAACTCCAAGCGGCAGGAATTCCCGCAATTGCGATCGCCGGTAATCACGATTCGGCATCCCGCATCGACAGCATCGCGCAATTGCTTTCCCTCGCCGGTGTTCGCGCTTTAGGCAAACCCAGGCTTTCCGCAGACGGCGGCACAATTACTCTTAATACAAAAAGCGGTAAACTTTGTGTGGGAGCGATGCCTTTCGCTTCCGAACAAAGACTGTTAGATGCTAATTCTCTCTGGCAGTCTGGCGATGCCGATCGCCGAAAAGACTACCGCGAAATCGTAGCATATTTACTCGAAGATTTAACCAGGGATTTTAGAGACAATACTGTCAATATTCTCATGGGACACATGAGTATTGACGGCGCTCGGTTGGCAAAATCTGAAGCCGCTTATTACACGCGAGAAAAATACCTGCTGTCATCGCAAACTCTGCCGCCGGAAGCTCAGTATGTTGCCCTCGGACACATCCACATTCACCAACGGATTTCTGAGACTTCTCCCGCTTATTATTCCGGTTCTTTGATTCAGTTAGATTTTGGAGAAGCGGAACAGGAAAAAGGATTTTGCTTGATAGAAGTTGAGCCGGGAAGTCAGGCAAAGGTGGAATTTAAGCCTGTGGCTTGCCACAAGCCGTTAAAAGTGCTTAAATGTCATAACGACAATCTTGATGAAACTTTAGAAGCTCATCAGTACCATCCGGGTTTCTTGAAAGTAATTGTCGAACTAGACAGTCCGCAAATCGGACTTGCAGATCGTGTTCGCCAAATCTGTTCTCAAGCGCTGTTAATTGAACCGCGCTATCCAGATGCAGCGCTAAAAGCAACAGAAATAACTAATATCGATCCCAATAATTTTGATCCGGCAGCCGAGTTTTGCAACTATTATCAAAACCGATTGGGAACGACACCGAAACCGGCAGTATTGGAGGAATTTAAAAATTTGTACAAGAAGTTTAAGGAAACAGTTAACAATTAAATGGGTAAAAAGATACAATCCAAAATCCAAAATCTCAATTTTCAAATAGTGTTAAGACTGAAACCCACGCTCAATGTCGCTTGTAGTCGAGTCTAGATCCCCCTAAATCCCCCTTAAGAAGGGGGACTTTGATAATACTCTTGTCCCCCCCTTGTTAAGGGGGGTTAGTGGGGATAGGGAAGACTGTAGACCTGAATATAACAATCTAAAACCCCAAATCCTAAAACTAAAATCAATATGCGTCCACTCGAACTTATTCTCGAAGGATTTACCAGCTTCCACCAGGAACAGCGTTTAGATTTTGGTCAACTCGATTTGTTTGCAATTACTGGTGCTACAGGTGCGGGCAAATCTTCACTGTTAGATGCCATGACTTACGCTCTGTTTGGCACTACTACTCGCAGTGGCAAACAAGTCAGTGATTTGGCGAGTCAAGGCAGCGAAAATTTAAAAGTACAGTTGCGTTTTGCTGTGGGTTCGGCACAGTATCGGGTGACGCGAAGGTGGCGTTTTCGTCCGAAATATCCCGAAAATAAGGTGATTTTGGACAACTGGCAAAATGGTCAATGGGAAACTTTGGGGACGAGTATCGTTGCTGTTCAAAATACCATTGAACAGATTTTAGGAATGGATTTTGATACTTTTACGCGAGCAATTGTTCTGCCTCAAGGCAAGTTTGATGAGTTTATTAAAGGGGATACATCAAAACGCCGGGAAATTTTGCGGCAGCTAGCGGGATTTGAGATTTTTGAGCAGATGCGGAAGGAAACAAATGAACTCGCAAAGTTGCTGAAACAGGAACGGGAAATGGTGGAAAGGCAGCTAGCGGATTTGAGTGCGCCGACAGCGGATGAGGTGGCTCAAAGACGATCGCAACTTTTGATTTTAGAGCAGCAGTTGCCCCAGTTCGATCGCGCTGTGATGAAAGCTCAGAAGGATCTAGATGAAGAGGAACAGCTATTTTCGCAAATCGCTCGCTGGCAAGAGCTGCAACAACAACTGACCCAATTAAATGCTAATTCTGCCGAGGTGACAATTTTAGCACAGCGTTTAGAAAGAGCGCAAGCTGCCAATCATTTACAGGGAGATTGGGCTTTAGTGCGATCGGCTCGCAGTCAGTATGAAACTGCCGAAAGTGCCTCAGTGGCAGCGCGAAAGCAGTTAATTAAAGCTCGCTCTGAGCTAGCAGTAGAGCAGCAGCAACTTGACGCGGCAAAAGCTAAAGAAGAGGTGCTAGCGCCACAAATTAAGGCTCGCGAAGATGCTCTAGCTGCTGCTAAAGTATATGAAGAACAACGCGCTCAATTAGAAAAAGAAGTTGCGCTTGCCCAAAAAATTCAACAGGAAAAACTCCGCTTTTTTATGGCAGCAGATAAAGAACTGCAAGCTGCTAACACTAAAATTCAAGGCGCGGGTTTTCGAGTTACTCAAGCAGCAGCACAGCTCGAACAGTATGCGCCGGGAGGAAAGCGTTTAGAGCAATTGCAGCAAATTTCACCCTTATTGATGGAATTGCAGCTAATTACCAAGCAGCAAAAGACTCAGCAAGAACAGTTGGATAAATCTCTGGCAGATAAGGAAAAAGCTCAACAGAATTATGTGCAGGTTGCCGCTAATTTAGAAGCAGCAGAAATCCGATTAAAAGAGTGTGATCGCGACTTAGAAGTAGCCCAAACTGCTAATGCGGAAGCCGCACGTTTAGAGAGTGTGGCTGCTGTCAGAATGTCGCTGAATTCTGGCGATACTTGCCCGGTGTGCGGGGGGGTGCATCCTGAGAGCGATCGGCTCCCTCCTTTGCCCAATTCTAACATTGTCGATGTGGCTGGTTTGCGGCAAAAATTGGCTGCTGCAAATCAGGTTTTTCAAGATGCTCAAAGGTTTGCTGCTGAGGGAAAAAGTGCAGTGGCAGCCTGCCTGCAAAAAGAGTCGGAAATTGCTCAAATGTTGGAATTAACTGCGAATAAAGTTGCTCAATTGCAGCAGGAAATTACTCATGTGCTGGAAAATCCTCAGTGGGAAAGCTTGGGGTTGCAGCAGGAGTTGGCACTCCTTAAAGAGAGCGATCGCCAATACCGCCAAACCGAACAGCAGTTCCAACTCGCATCATTGGAATATGATAATTTTCAACAAAAATTTAATTTTGCTGTGGCGACTCAAGCAGCTAAACAGCAGGAATATCAAGATGCGATCGCCGAATCAGACCGTCGCCAGCAGCAGTTGCAAAGTTGTGTAAATGCGCTTTATCAAATTACCGAATATCAACCTTATGCTAATTTAGCAAAAGCCTTAGAACAAGACAAGCAAGACTTGGCAAATCTGCTAAAAGTTGCCGAAAAATCCTACCAAACTGCTCAAAATAAGGTTATTCAAGCTGCTGAGAGAGAGCAACAAGCTGGAGAAGCTTTTGGACAAGCCCAGGCTCATAAACAGCAGTTAAACATGGATTGGTCAGCAAAATTAACGGCGGCTAATTTCACAGAAGAGACATTTTTAGCAGCGGTTGCGACAGTTAAGGAACAATCAGAATGGGAAAATGCTATTCGCTCTCACCGCGAATCAAAAATTCAGTTAGAGACGCGGGCAAAAGATTTGAGCGAGGCGATCGCAGGCAGAACTACCGATGAGAATAATTTAGCACAAGTGCGATCGGCAAAACATACCGCCCAAGAAAACCTTAAACAAGCCAACAACAACCGCGCCGAACTGTTAGCTTGGATTCAAGTAGCAGCCCAAAATCTCGAACAAGCCGAAAGACTGTCACAGCAAATCACCAATTTCACAGAACAAGAGCAAACTTATCACACCTTAGCGCAGAATCTCAAATCCAACGAATTTCAATCCTACATTTTAGAACATTTAGAAGCAGAATTAGTCGGCAGCGCCACATTAATTTTGCAAGAATTAACCGAAAATCGCTACAAACTAATAAACCAAGACGGCGAATACTGGGTAGCAGATAATTGGAACGGTGGCGAAGCTAGACGAGTGCGAACCCTTTCCGGTGGCGAAACCTTTGCCACTTCCTTATCAATGGCTTTAGCTTTGTCAGAAAAGCTGTCTCAAGGAACTCACTTGGGCAGCTTGTTTCTCGATGAAGGATTTGGTACTTTAGATACCGAAACTCTCGAAAGCGTTACTCAAATTTTAGAATCTTTGCGGCAGCGAGACAGGCTGATTGGAGTGATTACCCACGTTCGAGAATTGGGCGAAAGATTGCCCGCACAAGTTAAAGTTTCTAAATCCCCGCAAGGTTCTAAAATAGAAGTACATAGATCCTGAAGCGGAGAGGCGAGTGCGTGAAATAGTAAACTTGCTTCAGGACGTACATTATCACGAAACCTGCCCTACAATTACCTATGATATATGATGAAAAATCACCCGAGTCGAATGCAATCGGTACAGTCGCCAATAATTCCAGTAGTTGGCGAACTGATCCGCCAAAATCCGGGAACAATATCTTTAGGACAAGGGGTAGTTTACTACCCTCCGCCACAAGAATCATTTGACCGAATTCCCGAATTTTTCGCAAATACCGATAATCACAAATACAAAGCCGTGGAAGGAATTCCACAATTACAAGATGCTATTGCAGCCAAACTTAAAACCGATAACGACATAGAAATTAACAGGAAAAACTGCATTGTCGTTACCGCAGGCAGCAACATGGGATTTACCAACGCCATTCTCGCCATCACCTCGGCGGGGGACGAAGTTATTATCCAATTACCTTATTACTTTAACCACGAAATGGCGGCAATTATGGCAAATTGCCGACCTGTGATAGTAGAAACTGACGGCAATTATCAACTTAATATCGATGCTATAAAAAAAGCAATTACCGACAAAACGCGAGCCATAGTTACCATTTCCCCAAATAATCCCACTGGTGTTGTTTATCCTTCCGAAGCACTCCGAGAAATTAACGAACTTTGTCGCCAGCACAACATATATCACATCAGCGATGAAGCCTACGAATATTTTACTTATAACGGCGTCAAACACTGTTCGCCCGCCGCTTTTCCCAACAGCAGCGAACATACAATTTCTCTGTTTAGCCTCTCCAAAGCCTACGGTTTTGCGAGTTGGCGGATCGGGTATATGGTAATACCAGAACACTTGCTCGTTTCAGTGAGAAAAATTCAAGATACAATCTTGATTTGTCCGCCCGTAATTTCTCAGTATGCAGCCTTGGGAGCCTTGCAAGTTGGTAGAGGTTACTGCGATAATTATGTAAGGGCGATCGCATCTGTGCGACAACTCGTATTAGACGAACTCAATACTATCCAAAATTTGTGTACAATTTCCCCTGCCGCCGGAGCTTTCTACTTTTTCTTGAAAGTTGATACTGAACTCGATACAATGGAATTAGTAGAACACTTAATTCGGGAATATCACGTAGCAGTGCTTCCCGGTACAACCTTTGGCATGGATAGTGGCTGCTATTTGCGCGTTGCTTATGGTGCTTTGGAGAAAGCAACCGCCACCGCAGGTATTAGGAGATTAGTTAAAGGTTTGAAGACAATTTTAAACAAGTAAAATAGGAAAAATAAAAATGGTTGCTACGAACTTAAAAGCAAATACAAAGATTCAAGATACCTGCGCCGCAAAACTGGCAGATTTGCGCGATTTAATGGCAGATTACGACTTATATTGCTATTTTATCCCAGCGGTTGACGAACACTTAAATTTATCAGTTCCAGCAGCCAAGCAGCGGCGAGCTTGGATGTGCGGTTTTACGGGTTCCGCTGGTGATTTGTTGGTGGGCAAAGATTCCGCTTGGTTGTTTGTGGATTCCCGCTATTACGAACAAGCCGAATTGCAAGTCGATACTGGAATTATTCAAATATCGAAACTCGGCTTAGAAGGAAATTTAACCTTAATTGAAACTTTAGAAAAACTGGCTGTAGAATCGACCGAAAAATCAAGAAAAATTCGCATGGGTTTTGACCCATTTACCGTAGCGACAGAGCAATATCAAAATTGGGTGAAAAAATTTGCAACTGCGGATATTGAACTCACACCAATCCGGGAGAATTTGACAGACAAAGTGCGATCGCAAACTCCTTGGCAAACAGCAGAGACTTTACCCGCGATTGATGCAGAGCCCATATTTAGCTTACCTGTATCCCTGACAGGAGAAACCGCCGCCGAAAAATTAGCCAGAGTCAGGGAAGCGATGCAAAAAGCCAACATTGATGTGCTTCCGATTACCAACCTGAATCAAATAGCGTGGCTGTTCAATCTCCGAGGCTCGGATATTCCCCATATTCCCATTTTCATATCCTATGCCATTATCACCACAGATTCAGCGTTTTTGTTTACTAATCCCGAACGAATTTCGCTAGAAATTAAGCAAGAATTGCGGGCGGATGTAACTTTGCTTCCCTACGCAGACTATCCGCATACATTAGAAACTTGCGTAAATTTGCCACATAAAGTTCGGGTACTTTTAGACCCTAAACACAGCACAGCAGGCACGTACCAGTTAATATTAAACCATCAAGAAGCGCAGTTTTACAACATCGAAATAGTTTTTTATACTCATCCGGTAGAAGGGATGAAAGCTCGCAAAAATCCGGTTGAAATCGAGCAGATGAAATCAGCTAATTTCAAAGCAAGTCGAGCCAAAACTTTGGCTTTAAAGTGGTTGACAGAACAGCTAGAAAATGGTAAGGTAGTGACCGAGTTTGATGTCAAAGAAAGCATCGAAAAATTTTACCAGCAAGAAACAGATTTTCAGACTTTAACTTTTAGAACGATCGCAGGTGCGGGAGCCAATAGCTCGATCGTACATTACGGAACCCCCAGCCCTGAAATCACCTTAAAACCCGGAGAATTGCTGCTGCTCGACTCAGGAGCGCAATATTTAGCAGGTACAACCGACGATACAAGAACAATAAGTATCGGAGAACCGACGGCGCTACAAATAGAACACTACACCACAGTTTTAATCGCGCACATCAACTGTGCAATGCAGCAATTCCCCAAAGGAACAGCGGGAGCGCAATTAGATGCGATCGCCCGTGCGGTATTATGGCAAGAACAGCTAGACTACGGACATGGCACAGGGCACGGAGTCGGCGCGTTTTTAGCTGGTCACGAAGGGCCAAACGGCATCAGCAAATCTGTGCAGTATTCCCTGGAAGCCGGAATGGTAACGAGCATCGAACCGGGATATTACGAACCGGGATGGGGCGGAATTCGCATCGAAAATCTCTATGTTGTCAGGGAAATGCCATCCAAAAACGGTACGGTTTGGTACGGATTTGAATCGCTGACGTATATTCCGTTTGACAAAAAATTGATTAATGTCGATCGGCTGTCAAAGACTCAACTAGCATGGTTGAATAATTATCATGCTGCTGTAGTTGAGAAGCTGGAACCCGTACTTGATGGAGCAGTAATTGAATGGTTGAAAACAGCCTGCACTGCGTTAGGTTAAGCCTTGTAATTTGTCGCACATTTAACTTGTGCACCTATTTTTCGGGAAACTCTTGTGGGGTGGACACGCGAGCCCGCCCCAAAGGTACAAAATAGCATATATCAGATAGGGACACGGCACTGCCATGTCCCTACTGTATTTAATCCGATTGAAAACTGCTATAAAGCTGGTGACAGGATTTGAACCTGCGACAGGCTGATTACAAATCAGCTACTCTACCAACTGAGTTACACCAGCAGTGAAACTTAATATAGCAAACTTATAGTCATCAGCGCAACCCCCCCAGCCAATTTTTTTTTCAAATTCCCCCAAAACCCCTCCCCGTAAGGGCAAAACCGGAATTGTCTGCCCGCTGCCCACAGCCCACTGCCAATTAACTAATCGCAGCGCCAAATCTTAATCGTCTGATCCGCACTGCCGCTGGCGAGCAAATTGCCCGAAGGTGCGATCGCCACCGAGTACACCGTACCCGAATGTCCCTTAAGACTGGTCAACAACTCCCCCGTCTGCAAATTCCAAATATTAATCGTATTATCATCGCACCCGCTAGCCAAAGTCAAACCGTCCCGACTGATAGCCACCGACTCGCCCCGACTCACATAATTCTGCAAAATATGCACCGCCTCATTCGTTCCTAAATTCGTTACACCCTTTCCCCTTCCAGAATTAGTATTTAAAATCCGCAACAAACTGCCCGTGTGCAAATTCCGCAGCTTAATCGTATAATCATTGCTGACGCTAGCAAGAATCTGACCGTCCGGTGCGATCGCCACAGAATTCACCCCAACATTCAACCCCGAAAGAGTCCGCAGCAACTTGCCACTTTCCACATCCCAAACCTTGCTCGTCGCATCCGAACTGCCACTGGCTAATATTTTACCGTCCGGGCTAAAAACCACCGCATTCACATTGTCAGAATGACCCTTCAAAGTCCGCAGCAACTCACCACTCCGCAAATTCCACAGCTTAATCGTATTATCAGCCCCGCCGCAGCTAGCAATTACCAGGCGCTTCGGGTTAATCGCCACCGAATTCACCTCCATAGAATGTCCCGGAAAAGTACACAGCAAATCGCCACTGTGTAAATTCCAAAACTTAATTGTTTCGTCCGAACTGCCGCTGACCAACATTTTTCCGTCATAGCTAATCGCAACCGAATTTACGCGATCGGAATGTCCCGTCAGATTGCCAATTAATTCCGCTGTTTCTAAATTCCAAATCTTAATAGTTTTATCCCAACTACCGCTAGCCATAATTTTACCGTCAGGGCTAATCGCCAGAGAATTCACAAACGATGAATGTCCCGGCAGCGTATATACACACCGCCATTTTTGATGTTTTAATTTGTGAGCTAATTCCTTCACCCGCTTAGCTGCCGCCTCAGCTTCCTCTCTACGTTTGAGTTCAGCCTCCTCCAAACGCTGGCGTTCCGCCTTAGCTTTTGCCTCTCGCAGCGCCAGCCGCCGCATCTCTCCCTTATAGACTATTCGCTGCTGCTCCTGAATTTCTTTAAGAGTTTCAATATACGGTTGGGCCCAATCTTTAGAAAACCATTCATGAGCAAATTCCGCCTCTAATTTAAATAACTGAGGTTCGTGAGTAAAATCAATATTTAAATAATACAAATCAGCTAAAAAAGCGGCCAATAACTTGTGAATAGTCACAATTATTTGCCGAATAATCCGCAGGCTCAGCTTTTGATCTTTCCCCTCCGCCTCCAACTGATGATAAACCTCTTCCCAATTCCAAGGCTGCATCGCCACTAGAGAAACGCTCTGATTGATGACTCCCCAAAAACCCACATGAAAATTAACTTCATAATCGCTGATATCGCTGTACAGTATAGCTGTCGGTACGGGAGACAACACAGTCTGCAACCGCTCCACATCAATATCAGAAATGGATTTTTTGAAATAGTCTCCGTAAAACTGAACCGGGCACAACTCTCCGTGCGGGGGGTAGTGCTGGTTCAAAAAAGCTCTTAACTTAGCCGGCAGCTCGATATTCAGATTGTGGCGAAACGAATCGGGGCAATCTTGGCTAATTTTTGCGGGAGCAACTAACAGCAGCAATCGGTGCTGTTGCTGCTGCAAAATCTGTTCAGTTTCCTGCCTGCTCAAATTAGAAAACCAGTTGTCCCTGTCCCAAATTGTTTGAATTTCGCTCAGCTTAACTCGAATTGCTTCTGATTGAAACTCCCGCATTAAGTCGCGGCAAAGCCGGCTAATTGCCCGCTTATCTCTTACTTCTTGTGCCTTAATTCGATTAGCCCGTTCTTCCTTTACCCTTTCTTCTGCGTCGGCGATCGCGATTAATTCTTGTTCTCTGGCCTGCTGCCGCTGCAAATATCTCACTTGTGCTTTAATCCAGCGGGGGTCTTTTTTGATTTGCTGGTTCAAAGCTGAAGAACCAGATGGCTCAATTTCTGCATAGCGTTCGTTGACAGCGCTTGCTCCCAATCTTTCTCCCAATTCCGAGGCTACAGGCTTCAACAGTTCAATTAGGGTGTCTGAGACGGGGCGGGGTAAGGGCATACCAGTTAAAACTTTTTCTTACTTAAGGGCGATCGCGCGAGTCAGGGATATCTCGCTGGGGCGGGGACTCTTGGCAGGGCTATTAGATTTGGGCGATCGGCCGATGCTATATGTAAGGCGTATCGTGCAGGCGAATCGTGCAGCCGCGCCAGCTTAGCACCTTAACTTAATAATAATATTTATTTATACACTTTACATTTTACCCCGAATCTGAATAGAAAACACTGACGGAAAAGACTTCAGGATATGCGATCGACCCTGAGTTCCCCCACTTTGTTTTTTTTGTTGCCTTTTGACTCGCTCTTGTCTATAATCGTACTTCACAACCATAATTACGGTATTCCTACCCAAGAACCGTAGTTTATCTAGAGGAACAAATATAATGAGCCCGTGGCAACGCCTAACTCAACACCTTTACTGGCCGCAACAGCGATCAGCCAGCACAAATCAATCATTTACTGCCATGAGAAGATTTGTATCGCTATTTTTAGTGGGAATAACTTTAAGTCTGGCCGTTGCATCCTGCGGCCAGGGAACCACCAACAATCCTGCAGCCACTCCAGGCGGTGCTAGCCCAGCAGCCAACAAAGGCAACGTAGAATTAACTCTAGTATCCTTCGCCGTCACCAAAGCCGCCCACGAAGCGATAATTCCCAAATTCGTAGAACAATGGCAAAAAGAAAAAGGCCAAACCGTCACCTTCAACCAAAGCTACGGCGGTTCCGGTTCCCAAACTCGGGCCGTAATTGACGGTTTAGAAGCAGACATCGTACACCTAGCCCTCGCCCTCGACACCGCAAAAATCGAAAAAGCCGGACTCATTGAGCCCGGGTGGGAAAAAGAAGTCCCTAACGAAGGCATAGTCAGCAAATCCGTAGGAGCAATAGTCACCCGCGAAGGCAATCCCAAAGGCATCAAAACCTGGGAAGATTTAAGCAAAGACGGAGTAAAAGTGATTACTGCCGATCCTAAAACATCAGGCGTTGCACGCTGGAATTTCCTCGCACTTTGGGGTTCGGTTGTTAAAACCGGAGGAGACGAAACGAAAGCATTAGACTTTACTAGCAAAGTCTACAAAAACGTCCCGATTCTGACTAAAGACGCCCGCGAAGCCACCGACGTATTTTTCAAACAAGGCCAAGGTGACGCCTTAATTAACTACGAAAACGAGATTCTTCTGGCCGGTGAGAAAGGCGAAAAACCGACTTATACTATTCCCGAAGTCAATGTTTCGATCGACAATCCGATTGCCATTGTCGATAAAAACGTTGATAAACACGGTACTCGCGAAGTCGCCGAAGCATTTGTCAAATTTCTGTATACCCCAGAAGCTCAGCGAGAATTTGCCAAAGTAGGCTTCCGCCCAGTAGATGCGACAGTAGCGGCGGAACCAGAATTTGTCCAAAAATATGCCCCCATCAAAACCCTATTTACAGCTCAAGACTTAGGAGGTTGGGGAGATATTCAGAAGAAATTCTTCGATGATGGAGCTGTTTTTGACAAAATCCAAGGTTCAATTAGACAGTAGTGGCCGGGGGGGTTTACGAGATGATTGGTTTTAGGCAATTATTTTTGGTAAAACCCGCCCCGGAGCGCAATTATTCTTTCCAACTCAAAACTATTGACTTATGGCTGAATCATCTGCAATCAGTAACCCTCAATCTCCGATCGAAAATATCAAAAGGGCGATCGGCAAAATCACATTACCTTGGGGAATCACCCTAGGCTACCTCAGCTTAATGCTATTGCTTCCAGTTGCAGCAATGCTGCTGAAAGCCAGCACAGCCAACCCCGCCGAATTTTGGGCAATTGCCACCAGTCCGATCGCCATTTCCGCCTACGATGTCACCTTCTTTACGGCATTAATTGCGGCATTAATTAACGGAGTATTCGGCACATTAATTGCCTGGGTATTAGTCCGCTACGACTTTCCCTTAAAACGGATTGTCGATGCAATCGTCGATTTGCCTTTTGCACTGCCCACCTCGGTCGCAGGTTTAACTCTCGCCACTGTTTACAGCGATAACGGCTGGATTGGTTCGCTTTTTGCACCTTTGGGAATCAAGATATCGTTTACTCGATTGGGCGTAGGTATAGCGATGATATTTATTTCTTTGCCATTTATCGTTAGAACCGTACAGCCAGTTTTAAACGAAATGGAAAAAGATATCGAAGAAGCAGCTTGGTGCTTAGGGGCTTCTCAATTTGAAACCTTCTGGCGAGTAGTTTTGCCGCCACTATTTCCGTCTATTTTGACCGGAGTAGCACTTGGCTTTTCGCGAGCGGTTGGCGAGTACGGATCTACTGTAATTGTAGCTTCTAACATACCGTTCAAAGATTTGATCGCGCCAGTTTTAATTTTCCAAAGGTTGGAACAGTACGACTATGCAGGAGCAACAGTTATTGGCACTTTCATGTTAGCTATTTCCCTGGCAATGCTGTTCGCCATAAATCTATTACAAGCATGGAGAAGACGCTATGACGGCTAATATCAATTCACCCGCTGGTTACAAATTTCCGCCCAGTGGTTCTAGCCGGAGTCAGGAAAAAGCTTGGGTAAAACCAACTTTGATCGGAATTGCGATCGGCTATCTCGCTCTGGTCTTATTTATCCCCACTCTCAACGTTTTTTATCAAGCTTTCAGAAAGGGATTTGAGCCATTTTTGTCTAACTTAACTTCGCCGGATTTTCTGCACGCAGCGCAACTTACCCTGGTAATTTCTCTGATAGTTGTGCCTATAAATACAGTATTCGGTTTGTGTGCAGCCTGGGTAATTGGTCGCAATAAATTTCGGGGCCGCACGCTATTAATCAGCCTTTTAGACGTGCCTTTTGCCATCTCTCCCGTAGTTGCAGGTTTAATGATTGTACTGCTTTACGGTCGAGTGGGATGGTTCGGGCCATGGCTGGAGGCGGCCAATATCAGGGTTATTTTTGCCTTCCCTGGAATGGTGCTGGCTACTGCTTTTGTTACCTTGCCTTTTGTGGCGCGCGAAGTAATTCCTGTTTTGGAAGAAGTGGGAACAGATCAAGAAGAGGCGGCGAAAACTTTGGGAGCAAATGACTGGCAAATTTTCTGGAATGTCACGCTTCCGAGTATTCGCTGGGGATTGCTTTACGGAGTAATTTTGACCAATGCTAGAGCAATGGGAGAATTTGGAGCCGTCTCTGTGGTGTCGGGAAATATTGCTAAAAAAACGCAAACTTTGCCTTTGTTTGTAGAGGATGCTTACAAGCAGTACGCGACGCAAGCCGCATTTTCGGCGGCGGTAGTTCTCGGTCTTTTAGCAGTTGTTACCCTCGTGCTTAAGGAGATTTTAGAACGAAAAACTAGGATCAAAGAAGTTGCAGAATAGTCATTAGTCATTAGTCATTAGTCATTAGGGTGCGCGCTGTGAACCTCATCCCTCAAACGAGTCATTAGTAAAATGCGGCGCTATCGACAATCTGGTTGGAAGCTCGAAAATCTCACAGCGACCCATTCTACAAGATATTGGTGCAAAGTGTAAACTGAAACAAAAATTAGGAGTCCCAAATGTTAGCTAACAATACTAGCGAATCGGAATTTGAGGCGATCGGCGATTTTCACAGAACCCACGAATCAGATATTCCCCACTCTGATAGTGGTGACAGCAGACCAACTCAAACCCGCATTCGCATTCGTGTTCCTAAAGAATACCATCAGGAACCTGTGATCTCTAACCTGATTTCTGAATACGGTTTGACGGTAAATTTTAATGCCGCTTTGTTGGGTGTTAAAACTTTAGATGATGGTTGGTTTGACTTAGAACTTAACGGTACAAGTAAACAGATTGAAACGGCTCTGATTTATCTCAATGATTTAGATGTGGAAATCTGGAGCAATTCCAATCATCCCGATGAAGAAACTTGGTAATTAGTGAGCCTTGGATGCCCCAAATGGAAGAGGAGTTAATATTCTGGACGGTCACGCCAAATTTTCTTTCCTCTTCCCGACCTATTGAGTATAATAATAGTGTCCATAAATATTAGTCATGAGTCAGGATTTATCAGTCCTATCTATTTTTGTAAAATAACTGTTCTAACTTTTGTAGTGAGGAATGCCAGTCTTCATAAAACTCACAGGACTTGCATTCCTCACTACAAACAAATTTGATGGCGGTTGGTCATTAGCGAAGCCCTCGAAGAGGATCGCACATACCGATAATTAAGCAGCAAACAACTACCAAATAATACTAGCTTACAGCTAATAATCGTGACTGATGACTCTTGATTAACCAATATTGATCGTCATCAGCTAACTATTGGATTGACAATTTTTATAAAATCTGGTGTTTTCTCCATCTCAGGTGTATCAATAAACAGCGCAAGTCTTTGCCAAAATTGTTGTAACAGCCGGAACAATATCCCCCTTTAAGACTTCTCAACAATCAAACTAACTCAGTTAGGGCAGGGGAGCATAGAAAAAGGTTTTTGTCAATATTCAATTTAGGTGAAAGTTAGGGGCGATCCTCTTCGAGGGCTTCGCCAACGACTCTCATCCGCGCTGGAAAAAGATCGATCGCTGCTGCGGTTGGTTTGTGATATGAATTTGATGTGTGCGTGTACCAGGAGAATTTAAACGTGGAACTCTATAAAGAACGGAAACACCAGATAGTTTTTGCAGATTCACAAGTTAAAGATTGCGAAAGTTTAACAGAAACGGTCAATCCCGATACAGAAATTGTTATTCTGAATGCCGATCGCGACGGCATCGAGCAAATCGCCGAAACACTTAAACAGCGGCAAAACATTGCAGCCGTCCACATTTTGTCTCACGGCGCAGCAGCCAGCTTGCAACTGGGGGGTACAGAACTTAATCTCAGTAACATTGAAACCTACCGCAATTATTTAGAAACATGGTTTGCTTTGCCAACAACTGAGGCAAACTCTAACTCTCCAATTACAGCTAAACCCGAAATTCTGCTTTACGGTTGCAACGTCGCCGCCACAGAAGCAGGTGTCGCCTTCGTGGAAAGGCTGAGCCAGCTCACGGGAGCAAATATTGCCGCTTCCGATAACTTGACCGGCAGTGCGGCACTGGGTGGAGACTGGGTGCTGGAAGTGACTACGGGCAAAATAGAAACACCTTTGGCATTTTCGGCAGAGGCGAGGGAAGCTTACAGTGCAGTTTTGGTCGCCACATTTGGCGAACTGCGAGATGCGATAACTCTGGCTAACGCTTTGCCCAATGCAGACACGATCGCCATCACCGGCAACATCACCTTCGGGGTGGGACAGGTTCTGCCCAGAATTTCCACCCCCATCACGTTTACCGGCGGCGGTTTCACCCTAGATATGGGCAATAACCGGGGCTTCTTCATAGACAGCGCCACTACCCCAGTCACATTTTCCAACTTGACATTGACCGGTGGTCTAGCGCAAGGCGGTCCCGGTACGGGGGGGGGTGGCGGTGCGGCAGGCATGGGCGGCGCACTATTTATCAACAGCGGCAATGTCACAGTTAACAACGTTACCTTCAATGGCAACAGCGCGAGGGGCGGCAATGGCAGCGCCCCCGTCGCGAACGCCGCCGGAGGCCCGGGCGGCAACACCGATTTTGCAGGCCTGTTTCCCTTCGTTTCCGCAGGCGGCCCCGGTCAAGCAGGCCTTCCCGGCCTGGTAAATAACGGCGCAGCAGGTGGGCCCGGCGGCCCTGGTGGCAGTGGTGGCGCTGGCAGTGGCGGATTGCCAGGAACCGGTCTCAACGGCGGAATTGGTGGCGCGGGAGGGGTTGGTGGCAGCGGTACACCGGGCGGTACTAATGGCGGAGTTGGAGGCATCGGCGGCATCGGTGGCACTGGAGGCTTGGGTGGCGGTGGCGGTGGCGGTGGCGCTGGCGGCATCGGCGGTCAGGCAGGTACGGGCACTGCAGGCGCTGGCGGCGTTGGTGGTGCTGGCGGCGCTGCCGGATTCGGTGGCGGTGGCGGCGGTGGCGGCGCTGGCGGTACCGGCAGTGTGGCAGGTGCGATCGGCAACGGTGGTGTCGGCGGCTTCGGTGGCGGAGGTGGGAGCGGTACAATAGGCGGAACCAGCACGACCGTCGGAGCTTTCACCCCAGGCGGCGCCGGCAGCCCAACCGGCGGCGGCGGCGGTGCTGGTTTGGGAGGCGCAATTTTTGTTAATAGTGGTAGTTTGACCCTGAACAACAGCACTTTGTTCAACAACACAGCAACCGGAGGCGCGGGGGCGACACCGGGCCAGGGCGCGGGGGCCGCGATTTTTGTCAACTTCGGCGCTAGTGCAACTCTCACTAACAACACCATTACTGCTAACACTGCTACTGCTACTGCCCCTGCTCTTGCTGTGGGCGGGGGCATTGCTACTAACGGCGGTACTGTGAATGTCAGAAATTCGATCGTCGCAGGTAATATTGGCGGCGCGAATCCTGACGTGTTCGGAACCTCTTTCGCCGCCACCAGTATCAACAATTTGATCGGGAATGTTGCTGGCAGCAATTTACCTGCCACCCAGCAACTGACCGTTCCTCTAGCAAATGTCATCGCCCCTACCCCAGGATTGAACCAGGCTACAGGCGTTCCTGTCACCTATGCTTTGGCGGACAGTCCTAATCCGGCGATCGATGGCGGCGACGCCGCCGCGGCTGCGGCTGCCGGGGCAACTGACCAGCGGGGTGCTGGCTTTCCCCGGACGATCGGCGCTAGTGTTGATATCGGTGCTTATGAGTACGGCCCGATCGTCACAGGCGTTAAATTCAACGACCTTAACGGAGATAGCCTGCAAGGTGCCGCGGCGACTGAACCAGGTCTTCCGGGCTGGGTGATTTCTGTAGGCACGAAGAGCGCTACTACCGCAGCCGACGGCACTTACATCATCCGCGACGTAAAAACAGATACTCCGATTACAGAAGCGCCACCCGCTGGAACCCCTGCGACTGCTTGGGTGCAGACCCTCAGCCCGACTCCGGCAAATACGGGTATTGTTAATGTCACGGGGGCCAACTTCGGTAATTTCCAGAAAACATCGATCGCAGGCAAAACCTACACCGATCTCGCGGGCAACGGCTTCACGCCCGATGACACCGTATTAAACGGCATCACCGTTAACTTATACAAAGACACCAACAACAACAACACGCTAGAAGTCGGCACAGATACTGTTGTCGGAACTGCACAAACCACTGCAGGAGCAGGAGATTACACATTCTCGGAGATAGGCCCCGGCAATTACCTGATACAAGCCACTGCCCCAGCCAACTCCAGCATCTCTTTCCCCGCTGCCGCAATTCTCGTTAGTGCCCAAAGCGGTACTCCCGTCACCGGTCAAAACTTCGGCATTTTCCAAAACATCACCGTTAGCGGCACCAAATTCACCGACCTCACAGGCAACGGCTTCTCTGCTGACGACACCCCCCTCAACGGCACTACCGTTCGCTTGTTCAAGGATACTAACGATAACAGCACTTTAGATAGCGGTGATGCGGAAATTGCCTCTCAAGTTACCGGGACAGCGGCAGCGGCTGCTGGGACATATAGCTTTGCCAACGTCGGCTCCGGTAGGCACTTTGTGAGAGAAGACGTACCGACTGGTTTCTCACAAACCGCCGGCCCGACTTTTTATCCAATTAACCCAGTCAGTGGCACAAACATTACGGCTCAAGACTTCGGCAACTTCCAGTTGGGCAAAATCAGCGGGATTAAATTTAACGATCTCAACAAAAATGGCATCCAAGAAGCGCCAGCAGAAGAACCCCTAGGAGGCTGGACAATCTACCTGGATGCCAACAACAACGGCGTCCAAGACGCAGTAGCCGCCGAAACAGGCACTAACGCCGCCGTCACCGATGTCGCCGGTAACTACCAGTTCACCAACTTGCCAGCCGGCACTTATACAGTTCGGGAAGTGCCACAAACAGGCTGGACGCAAACTGTACCCCTGGTCAATGCAGCCACGCCTACTCTTTCCGGCGCGTTTACGATCGCCGTCACTAGCGGTACCGACTCCCAAAATAACAACTTCGGCAACTTCAAGCCCAATAGCATCAGCGGTCTGAAGTTCAATGACCTCAACAACAACCGGGTACAAGATACCGGGGAACTAGGGCTTGCCAACTGGCAATTCTTCCTCGATACCAACGATAACGGCACTCTCGACACCGGGGAACCGAACACCCTTACCGATGCCGCAGGCACCTACAAATTCCTCGATTTGTCAGCCGGAACCTACAAGGTGCGGGAAGTCTTGCAACCTACTTGGACGCAAACTACCCCCAACCCCGATGACATCACTGTCACCAGCGGTCAAGACATCGCTAATATCAACTTCGGCAACTTCCAGTCCAGCACTATTAGCGGTCAAAAATTCAATGACCTCAACAACAACGGCCTTAAGGATGCCGGAGAATTGGGGCTAGGTAACTGGCAAATATTCCTCGACAGTATCAATCCCGATGGCATCTTTCAGCAGGGCGAACCCACTACCATCACTGATGCAGCGGGCAACTACACTCTCCGAGATATACCCGCAGGTACTTACCAGGTAAGGGAAGTCCAGCAAAATGGCTGGACGCAGACGACCCCCAACCCCGCCCCCGTTACGGTTAATCCCTCTGATAACATCACAGGCATTGACTTCGGCAACTTCCTGCCGCAACCCGGGGCGATCCGAGGTCTGAAGTTCCAAGACACCAACAACAATGCCACTCAGGATGCTGGAGAACCGGGTTTACCCAATTTCCAAATTCAGTTAACCAATGTTGTAGCTGGAACTGCTCCTGCTCCTGTTACCACTACCACAGACAACAGCGGCAACTACCTGTTCGCGAACCTAACGCCGGGAACCTACCGCGTCACGGAAATCAACCAACCTGGGTTTACCCAAAGCACACCCCAACCCGCCGACATCACCCTAACTTCGGGCGCTATTGTCAGCGGGATCAACTTTGGCAACTTCCCAGCGCCGACGCCGACTCCGACGCCGCCGCCGACTCCGACGCCGCCGCCACTGCCACCTGTACCGACGCCGACGCCTGCACCTGCACCTGCACCGACGCCGACGCCTGCACCTGTACCGACGCCGACACCTGCACCTGTAACGACGCCGACACCTGCACCTGTAACGACGCCGACGCCTGCACCTGTAACGACGCCGACGCCTGCACCTGTAACGACAGATTTGGTTTGCCCTGAGAACTTCCCCAGGATCGCTACTCCCAATCAGCCCGGCACTCCTTCAGCGGGTGTGAGCAACGGCCCTAACGGCGACGATACGATCGTGGGTAGTGTCGGCAGTGACTCTATCTTCGGGTTGGGTGGCAACGATTTGATCTTTGGTCGAGGGGGCGGTGACTATATCAATGGCAATATAGCCAACGATACTATCTACGGAGGCATCGATAACGATACTCTCTTTGGTGGCAAAGGGTTTGACCTGATTTTTGGCGATCGCGGTAACGATACGATTTATGGCAATCGTGGCAACGACTCTCTTTCTGGCGACGAAGGCAATGACATATTGTACGGGGGCAAAGCCGATGACGTAATTTTGGGAGGCGCGGGCGACGACGTGCTATTTGGCGATCAAGGCAATGACACTCTCTGCGGCGGCGAGGGTAACAATACCTTAATTGGCGGCAGCGGCGATGATTTGCTTTTTGCTGACACCGGCGATGACTTGCTCTTTGGCGGCATTGGCAGCGATACCCTCGTCGGTGGCAGTGGCAGTAATGGCTTTGTCTTGTCAGCGGGCGGAGGAATTGACACGATTTTCAACTTCACCGCAGGAGTTGATTTGATCGGGTTGGTGGGAGGCTTGGACTTCAATCAACTGTCATTGACCGAAACTAATGGCTCGACGGCGATCGGAATCGCAAACAGCGACCAGATTTTGGCTATACTGAGGGGCGTACAGCCGAGCCAGTTATCGGCTCAGAGTTTTAACTTGCTGGTTTAGTCCCCACATAAAACTCGGCAGTTGCAACCGATCCTACAATTGCCTCTCGTCCCAACAGAGGGACTACCCGAAAGCAGAGCCTCGAAGCATGGGTTTCGAGGCTCTGCCAAAGAAGGGGAACGAATTCCGTTCCCCTTCTTTTGTCAAATTTGTTCGAGATACTTCAGCAAGTCGGCCATTTCTTGCGGACTCGGTTGAAACTGCGGCATTGGTGGGGTTTGCCCGCTGGTGACTTGCCGGATCAGATCCAATTCGGATTTGCGCTCGGAAACTCCGTGCAAGTTGGGCCCGACTTGACTGTCTGAAACGGAGATGTGACAACCGGCACAGTTCATTTGAAAGATGGCGGAACCCTGAAACGGGTTGCCCGTGAGGGATAATACGCTTTTGACGTAAGGATCGGCGACTTGAAACTGACGTATTGTGATAATCGCCAACATGATGGCAAGCAACACCGCTAGCGCAAATATGGCAAGTCGCTCGATCGGGTTTTTAATTTCATTCCTGGCAAGTTGGTTATTCAAAGGAGTTCAATTAAAAATAGTATCTACAAGAAAATTTATTTCTCATAACATAGCTTAATCGTTCGCAGCGGGGAGAGCAAGATCTAATACTCCCGGAAGGGGGTTTTTCGGAAAATTCATCTGTGTAAGTGCTGGTAATATTAAAAATAGGTTGTTAAATCTTAACGTTGAGGAGCTCTCATGGTAGAACCGCTACTTTCAGGTATTGTTCTGGGTCTAATCTTTGTTACTCTGGCGGGGCTGTTTTTTGCTGCTTATCAGCAGTACAAGCGCGGCGATCAGTTGGGTATCAATAAGTAAAAGGGGTCTACAGTCCCTAACTCAGGCTGTCAGGGGGAGGGGGAATTGGGAATTGGGAATTGGGCATGGGGCATGGGGAATTGGTCATTAAATCGGCCTACTGACTTCTTCCCTTTTCCCTCTTCCCTCTTCCCTCTTCCCTCTTCCTTCTTCTCGACATCCGTTAAATCCGTTACATCCGTTACCGAATCCGTTGCCGAACTTCCCTCTTCCCTCTTCTCGACATCCGTTACATCCGTTACATCCGTTGCCGAACTTCCCTCTTCCTTCTTCTCGACATCCGTTACATCCGTTACATCCGTTGCCGAACTTCCTTCGTTAAAGATATCGATCGAGAATAGCAGCAGTTTCCAGACCCGTTTTTTCCCAGCTAAATTGTTTTGCTCTGGCTAAACCGAGATCCCGCAAGTGCGATCGAACTTTGGCATCGGCTGCAAGCTCTTGCATAGCAGAGGCAATTTCCTCGACGCTGTAGGGATTGACTAATAAGGCTGCACCCCCCGCAACTTCGGGCATTGAAGACAGGTTAGAGGTGATGACAGGAGTGCCACAGCCCATTGCTTCGAGCACGGGGAGGCCGAATCCTTCCCAAAGACTGGGGAAAACCAGCGCGATCGCTTGGTTGATGACTTTAGGCAAGTCGGCGGCGGGGAGGTAATCTAGGAATTTTACTCGATCGACCAATCCCAATTCTTGAACCTGTGCCTTCAGCAGCGGCGTATAGCGTTTGTCTTCCGAACCTGCTATCCACAATTCGTATTCGGAATTATGATGAACAGCCGCAAAAGCTGCTACAACTCGCTGCACGTTTTTATAAGGATTGTGGCGGCCGATATAAAGAAAATAATTGCTTGTTGGCAAGTCTAAAAAACGGAAAAAACGGGTATCGTATCCGGGGAAAATTGGCGTAATTAAATTAGTAGGAATATTGCAAAAATTATTAATATCTTTAGCAGTTGCTTCCGAGTCGCAAATGATGTGTTCAGCCTGCCGCAGCACTTGGGGAATGTAGTAGCGGTGGTAAGGTGTCAGAGGATCGAAGCGGCGGGGAAATCGCAGCGCTATCAAGTCATGTACTGTAATTATATAGCGGCAACCTGCAAATAGAGGAGCTTCGGGAATTGGGGAAAATAACAGGTTAGATTTTAGCTGTTTGTAAATTTTGGGGAGTTGGGTTTGTGTCCACAGTAATCGGTTGATGTGTCCTTTGGTTCCTTGTTCTGGTGTGAGGTTTGGGGGGATTTGGTAGCAATTACTATTGGGGAATTTTTCGGCTGTTAGTAATGTTGGATTGAGGGATTTTAGATGGGGAAATAGGTTTTTGGCGTAGATGGCTAAGCCAGTTGGTTTGGAAATTAGGAAAGAAAGGTTAATTAGTAAGTTAGATTTGGGATTGGGCATGGGATAATATGTAGATTGCGGTTTGTGGGTGGGATTTTTTTAACCGCAGAGGGCGCAGAGGACGCAGAGAGGAGAAAGGAAGAGAGGGAAGATTTAAAGATATTGCTGTAAGATGTTGGCGGTTGCTGTTCCGGTTTTGTGCCAACTAAATTGAGATGATCTGGCTAAACTAGCAGTTTTTAAGTTTGATCGCACTTTTGAATCTGTTGCTACTGTTTGCATGGCTTCGGCTATTTCTCCGACGCTGTAAGGATTGACTAATAATGCGGCATCTCCGGCTACTTCTGGCATCGATGAGAGGTTGGATGTGATGACGGGTGTGCCGCAAGCCATTGCTTCTAAAATTGGTAAGCCGAATCCTTCCCAAAGTGTAGGAAAAACTAGGGCGATCGCTTGATTCATCAGTACGGGCAATTGAGAATAAGGAACGTAACCGAGAAACTTTACCAAAGATTGTAAACCTAATTTTTCAACTTGTGCTATCAATTGCGGTGTGTAGGCATTGGGAGGCCCTGCTAGCCACAATTCGTAATTTGCGCGATCCGGCAAACTCGCAAATGCAGCAATTAATCTCTCCAAGTTTTTGTAAGGATCGTGTCTACCCGTATAAAGAAAATATTTTTTGGTTGGCAAGTCGAGATATCTAAAATTAATATTATCGCAAGCTAGGGGAATGGCGGTCATTTTCTCAGGTGCAATGTGGAAAAAATTAGCAACATCTGCCGCTGTTGCTTGAGAATCGCAAATAATGTGTTCTGCTTGCCGCAAAACCTGCGGTATGTAGTAGCGAAAATAAGCTGTTAATCGAGAAAACCGTCGGGGAAATCGCAAAGGAATTAAATCGTGAACTGTGACAATGTAGCGACAGCCGGAATACAAAGGTGCTTCGGGAATAGGGGAAAATATCAGGCTTGACTGCAATTTTTTGTAAATTTTAGGTAAGTCAAATTGAGTCCACAGCAGCCTGTTAATTTGTCCTTTCGGGCCGCGATTCGGTGTCAGACTTTCGGGAATTTGGTGGCAAGTATAATGGTTAATTTGCTGGGAAGTCAGTAATGTTGGTTTTAGCTTTTGCAGTTGCGGGAAAAGATTAGCTGCATAAGTTCCGATTCCCGTTGGTTCAGGACTTAAGAAGGATAAATTGATTAAAAGTGGGTTAGACACGCTTGAATTAGCCTTTAAGTTCGATCGAGCATTTGAGCTATATCGGCAGGATTTGGCAGCCGAATTGTAGCATACTCTTGATGAATAATATCAAAAAAACTATTGACTTTTTTTTCAAAATGTGAAAGTCTAAAGTTCTGACTGCGTTGCTGTGCACGAGCTTGAAGTTCTGCTAGCAAATCAGGATTAACAATTAGTTGATGTGAATGCTGACAAAGTTCCTCAACGGTATTGAACACAAAGCCCGATCGCCCATGTTCCACAATTTCCGGTTGGCCGCCGCCGTTGAAAACAATCGGAGCACAACTGTTGTGCATTGCTTCCACAGTCGCCATCCCGAAATGCTCAAATCTTTGAGGATTGACTTCACCCAAACCGCAGCCGTGCCAAAATATACTTGCTCTAGCATAAAGCGATTTTACCTCATCGAAGTCAACATTGACTTTTAACTCGATCGCCCTTGAATCTTGCTTCAATAAATTCTGAACAGTCTTTAAATAAGGATTTTTCGGAATGCTGCTGCCAACTAAAATTAGTCGCCATCCTTGAAAATCTTCGGGATAATCCGCTAGCAAACTACGGAAAGCTTTAATTAGTTCAATTTGCTTTTTTGTTCCCCCAGCTTCAAACTGTCCCACCGCCAAAATTATGTTTTCTTTCGGCACTTTAACTGTTGCCATTTCCACAGGCGGATAAAGCAGAAAAGTTGGCTGTAGGTTCCAGCGTTTTTCCAACCACTTGACGGTAAATTGACTGTTGGCAATAATGAAAGTGTAATCATCGACAGCAAAGTGACGGTTGCGGAAGGTATTGGGGAAGTGACAGAAAAATACTGAGATTGGCGACAGTGGTTTAACTTTTTCCAGTTGGTTCGCGTTGATGAAAATATCGTAATTTTTGCTTTCTCTGGCAATTTCATCAAAGGGATTTTCCATATCTTCTACGATGATGCTGGAATCGATACACTGCATTCCGCGTTTCTCGTAAAACGCCAAGGGCATAATTTTAATTTTGCATCCTGAAAGGTTGAGTCCGTACCAGGATTCTAAGTCGGAAACAGCAACTGGTTTATTGGCGATAAAAGTAATGTCAAATTCATTTTGCAGCAGCGAGGCGAGGGTAGCGACGTATTTTTGACCGCCACCAATAAAATGCAGCCCATGATCGTAAATGGCGATCGACATTTTGCGATCGCCCCGAACCACCTGCAATCGAGACAAAATGCGATCGATCTTCAGGCGACTGTAAATCACCGCCAACTTTTCCGACAACTGCGGCAATACAGTTTCAATGATTTCTGGTTTCTGATAATCAAGCAGCTTTTTAATCGCTACAAATAAACTCTCGAACAGCAAATCGTACTGCTTGTTAGTGAAAAAATCTGAAGTATGAATTCCTTTGACTAATTGCAAAGGTTCATGTTTTGCCAAATACAAAAACCGATTGCGGTTGCAGAAATACTCGGTAAGTTTGCTGCCTTTACTCGAACCTCTATATTCGTGATGGGCGATAGCGGCGGGAGTATAAAGCATTTTCCAACCGCGTTTGTGGCAGCGTTGGGCAAACTCTACATCTTCAAAGTACATCACAAAATCTTCATCGATTGGCCCGACATCTTCGAGACATTCCCTGCGGAAAAGCACCGCCGCCCAACAAAGCCCTTCGACTTCCCCTTCTGTATCGTACTGTCCCGAATCTTTTTCGCCAAAACCGACATCTCGCCAATAAAAATTAGGTAATTGCTGAATACCAGCGCTGTTAATTCGCCCGTCTTTAAACAACAATTTGCCGCTAGCCGCACCTAATTCTTTATTAGTTTCTAGCCGTTTTACAAGAATCTCTAACCAGCGACTGTCAAGGGTAGCATCGTTATTTAGAAAGCCGATATATTGCCCTTTCGCTTGGCTGATGCCGAGGTTGAGGGCTTTAGCAAAGTTGTTGGCAGTATTGACAAAAATGCCAACTTTTGGAAAGAGTTCGCGCAGGGAATTAACGGAACCGTCTTTAGAGCAATTATCAATTACAATTAAATCTAGTTGCTGTTCGGGATACGCAAGTTTTTGTAGAGATTTTAAGCAATCTTTCGTGTGGCGCAGACCGTTATAGTTGACTATAATTAACGAGCATATGGGCGGTGTGGTCATCTTGGATGCTTTATTGTGGTCGATCAAGCAATTGAGCGGTAATCTTCTCTAAAATAGCAGTATGTTGCTGCTGCACTGCTTTAATTTGCTCTATTTCAGACTGAAAAGTTGCGATGGCTCTTTGTTGAGTCTCAAGCTGTGCTGTAACTTCGGGATATTCGCTGCTGAATTCCGATTCAATTTTTTCAAAGATAGTTTGTTGATTTTCTTGCAATTTTTGCAATTGTGTGCTTAACGTATGCACGACCCGCGTATTAGCAAAATTGTAAATTACTTGTCGTTCGAGTACCGGTCTGAGCAATTTTCGGACTATTTTCCTAACGACGATGACTGCGGAACCGAGTCGCCTTTGGTAAGAGGTAATGGGGATATTATAAATGTCGAAACCTGCCTTTAAAAGGGCGATATCTTCATCATCTTCATTTTGGGCGATCGTACTATTTTTTGTTCCCAACAGCGACAGCTCAGCAATACCAATTCGCGGCTCCAAAGTTTGCCGCAATTTATGTATTATCTGTTGAGTTGGTATTTCTTCGTACTCCAAACTTTCCTCTCCTTGAGATAACTTACTATGACTTAATTATGGAACAGGCATCTTCGCTGTTGCAATCATTGTAACTAATTGTGAACAAGCCGCTTTGCTGTGTGAATAATTGTAATTAATTGTGGAACAGGCATCTTACCTGTTCAAGGGCGGGCCGGATGCCCAACCCCTACTCCCACAATAAAATTTATCTCTTGCTAAATCAGGATTATTGCTTCCGATATTGGCAATATCTCAATTTAAGCTATAGCAATCCTAAATAATTTGTGGATTTCTTACTCCCTCCCCGAACCCGCGGGGAGGGGTGGGGTGGGGTAAAAAGTTTACGACTCCTGCAAGGATTGCTATAACTCAATTTGACTGTCATCACCAATCATAAACCGCAGAGCTTTTGGACGAGCAGGTGCATTGGTGAGTTGAGCTCGCTGCCCGATCACGCTGTCAACAATTCGCTGGTGAATGCCAACTATTTTCGCCCCTTGCAATATTACACTGTGTTCGATATCCGCATCAATCATCGTCACGCGATCGGCAATACTGCTGTAAGGCCCGATAAAGCAATTTTCAATGCGGCAATTTTCCCCAATTACCACTGGCCCGCGAACTGTAGAATTAATGATTTCCGTTCCTTCTCCTATTTGCACTCGCCCGATAATTTGACTTTTCGCATCTACTTTTAATTCAGTTGAAGCTACGATGCAGCTATCTAAAATGATTTGGTTTGCACTCAGCAAATCATCTTTTTTCCCCGTATCCAGCCACCAACCCTCTAAATTGCAGGCTTCTACGTGTTTTTCCTGATTGATGAGCTGTTGAATGGCATCGGTAATTTCGAGTTCGCCCCGGGGCGAAGGTTGAATTTGATCGATCGCCTCGTGGATAGTAGGAGCAAAAAAGTAAATTCCCACCAGTGCTAAATTTGACGGCGGAACTTTGGGTTTTTCTACTAACTGCAAAACTCTGCCTTTCTCATCAACTTTTGCCACACCGAAAGCAGAGGGATTGGAAACGGGACGCAGCATAATCAGAGCGTCTAGTTTCTGCTTGTTAAAAATCTCTAAAAACGGATCTAACTGATTCTGAATTAAGTTATCTCCCAAATACATAATAAACGGAGAATCGCCCAAAAATGGTCTGGCAACTTTTACCGCGTGAGCGAGTCCTGCCGGCTCTGCTTGCAAGATATAAGTAATTTTCGCCCCGAAGCGAGATCCATCTCCTGTTTTCGTCTTCACCTCTTCCCCGGTTTCGGGACTAATAATAATCCCAATATCAGTAATCCCAGCCGCCACAATTCCTTCAATTCCGTACCACAGTATCGGCTTATTTGCTACAGGAACCAACTGCTTAGCACCCGTATAGGTGAGGGGACGCAAGCGTGTTCCTTTACCGCCAGAGAGGATGAGTGCTTTCATTGGGTGAACTCTGAGTTATCCTTTAGGGTTTGCGGTGCTGGCAAATATTGCCTGCACTTGTTAGCTCTCGTTGATTTTAAACCACCGCTACCCCGCTGGCAATAGTTGCAGTGTATCCTGACACAAATGATTTATTTTGCTCATAGTTTTATAGTGCGGGAGGCACAGAGTGTCAGAAACCAGGTTTATTGCCACAGGAAGCAGTTAAAAGCTGAGGTTTTTGGTCAAAAAAACCCTTTCTTAAGGTCGCGGTTGCGCCCGTTCCGATTTAATTGTGTACCCTTTTAATAGCGGCCATATCGGGCAATCAATTGACTACCACTATTGTTTTGATTTGTCAACCAAGCCCACATCTGATCGCCCTGACAAAAATGCCACCATTCGTTAGGATGTTGCTGAAAACCCGCAGCTATCATCGCATTTTTTAATATTTGCCTGCGACGGTGATATTCCTGCTTTTGCGACTTCTTGCTATTACAAAAATAGTCGGGATAAGAACGTTCTGATATTTCATCAATCGGAGAGCCCATATCAATTTGCCGATTGTTTTCATCCACTAAAGTTATATCTAAAGCTGCACCTGTACTGTGAGGAGGAGGGGTTGCGCGATCGAGGCTGGGTACTGCCCAAAATTGATAGACGTGTTCTATAATCACTTGGCGTTTGTCTTCGGAAACCGGAAATTCGCAGCCTTGAGCTAGGGCAATTTGATTAAAAGTATAATCTACCATAAATTGCTGCACTTCCACCGGCCGATAAGCGTCAAATATCAGAATTTTCCAATTTTGATAATTTTGCTGTAGCTGGGTTTGAGCGGCGATTAAACTATCTACAACTCCTTGCCGCAAGTAGTAAGGGGAATCTGCTTTGCTGTTGTGATACGGTGCACCCAACTTTTGATAAGGGTGCGGCATTTCAAATGCAAAATGTTCTGCTGGAATAGGGACTAAAGGTTCGCCACATTCGTCTATCTCTATTTGCTGGTATGGTTTCATATCAAGGTTTTACCCTACTTTATGATTACTGATGAACTACAATACTCAGTATATGCTTTTCACTTGATTCCGTTGCGCTGCAAATAGCAAACCAGCTAGAATATCCTTATGTTCTAAATCCTCATAGTCATCTATAATTTATTTAGCATTCATACCCGAACTAAGTAATTCAATAATTAATTATACTGGATATCGGAGACCGCGCATACAGGGTTTTCCGTGACAGATATTTGGATCGAGTGTGATGCGCTGCAAAAGTTGGTTGTCCATATTTTAGGAACAAATATTAGATATATCCTAACCTAAAGAGCGTAGCTTTCGATCGTTTTGTAGTAAGGACTTTAGTGTTTTCAATCTCCACCTAAAGTCCTAAAGTCCTTACTGCCCCAAAATCCTAACTTTGGCGGTAAGCAACTACCGCATAAAACGGATCGCCGCTTGATATTCGCAGCATTTGCATAAAACTCGGCAAGTTAGGCTTGCGAACAATTACTTCCGGCTTGCTAAATCCAGGTATATTCGCTCCTTTGACAGAATCAAAGTAACCCTTAACTAATTCGACCCGATCGCCCTCGGAACCTTCCCGCCAAGCCGCGATCGCCTTTTGATAAAACATCCGGTTGGAAAAGCTGATAATTGCTATGCCACCAGGCTTCAAAATGCGGTGAATCTCGGCAAAAATCACATCTGGGTGTTGCAAATACTGTACGGAAACGCAGTTGACAACCGCGTCAAACTCTGCATCCGGCAGTGGCAATTTGGCATTAGCGTTCAAATTCTGCACGAAATAATGATTCAGTCTGCGGTTCTTTGCCAACTCTTCTTCATTCATGCCGTGCCCTTCCACATGGGCAAATTGCATCTCGTCGGGCAAGTGAGAAACCCAACTGCTCATCATATCAAAAATTCGAGTATTCGGTTTCAACCGTTCCCGATATAGATCGGTTAGTTGCTGAATGAATCCATCGTCTACGTGAGTCACAAACCGGGGAGCGGAATAGAACAAATTGTCGTCGGTGTCGTCTAACTTGGTGCGTTGGTCGGCTGGAAGCAACATAAATTCCGATCGCAAACTAGATTTACTCTTTCTAGTTTAAGAACAATTAAGAATTGTAAACACACTTCGCAGGGCGGACATCCGGCACTCGGCTGGTGCTAAGAGTGCGATCGATCGTGGCAGTAAGTCACTCGCAAAAGTAAAATGCTGACGCAGCGGGGGATCGGGAACTAAGCCCTCAAGAGCGGGAAAGACAACGCACAGAGCAAGAGCGACGGGCGAAGGAGCAAGAGCGACAGGCGAAGGAGCAAGCCCAGCAATGTGTAGAACGATTAGAGGAAATGCTGCGATCGCAAGGTATCGATCCCGATGGATTACTGTGAAAAGTCCAATTTGCCAGACATTGGGTCAGAAATCCGGTTTCCAGTCTGAAATTGGAGCAATAACTCATCTTTGGCGATCGCAATCTTGCGGTACTTCAGGGCGATACAATCGATTTCGCCGTGGGCTTCGGGAGGAACCGGACGTATTACCATGACACTACCGGACTCGCGCTGACGATCGCGCTGACTGCGCCTTAGCAGCGTGCCTCTGATTTTTTAGCGTTTGGTTAGGCCGGTCTCTCCACCGTCGGTTCTGAATTCCAGTAACCCCCAATAGCTTGGTCAAGTTCCAGACCCTCCAACTCGTACTCGTACTCATCGCGGAGATAAACTAGCACATCCTTGACACATCGCCGTTGAGGACTGTCGAGGATCGATAACCGCTCCTGGTTGTACTCGGATAAGTTCGTGAGCAGAAACATCAGACTCTCCAGCACATCGCCCGCATCCTCACGAAGGTCGAAGTCGGTCACGGCTAGGGACAGGTACGCCGGCAGATGGAAGCGGAGGCCAGTCGCATCGTAGAAGGACAGCGCCCAGCGAAGCTGGCTCAACGCAGGGTCGCCGACCAGCTTGCGCCAGCCATGCTTCTCGTCCAGTAATCTCGCCTCCTGTCGCGCTGAGGGACCTTCGTAGAGGTCGATGAGCGTTGTCTCGTGGAGGCTGACTCCGTCACCGAGTTCGACGCCACGGAACGCGCGAGCGATGTTGTCGAGCAATTGTTGTTGCCGTTCGGACATTCAGAATCTCCTTTTCTTAATCAAGTTCGGCCCACCAACGGAGGTCGGATTTTTTTTGTCTGTGATTAATTACGCTACTAACACTCCTACAGGTTTAACCCTTGCAACTTGATTCAGTGTATCCGATCGCACTAACAATATCGCTATCCAAGTAACTCAGCCAGTTTTCCTGTTGGGATTTAACATTTTGCACGAAGGATTTCAAGATCCAAGCGATCAACCTTACTGAGTCTTGATTTGAAAAATCGGCTTTGTTTTCCTCTGGCGGTGTTCCACTGTGTTGTTGAGAATTATTGATGCTGTAGTGGTTGAACCCAGTCAACTCAATGAAAGTTTTTGCAGGTGCTGGTATCCTTTGAAATGCCGAACGCGAAAGTTATTGAGGAACCACTGAATCCTTTGCCCAAGACAGCATCAGAATAGGAGGCAGCGGACTAATATAATTAGTGTGGGATGGAGCGTTTGACCCGTAGGTAACTATTGCCATTAGCTTACTCAATAGTTCCGGCGAATTAGCACTTCACGTGGTTGCGCTCTTCCCAATACTGCCGAGTTTCTTCGGCTGATTTCAAAATTTCTTGATCCTGGGCTTCTACATCTGTCTGGTGCGCTTCTATGTAGGAAATGGCAGCGCGGATCTGCTCATCTTTAAGGTTAAATACCTCACGAATGAATTTAGGGGGATACTGGGCTTTGAGATGATCTATTACATCATAAAGGGTGATGCGTGTCCCTGCGATCGTCAGCCCCCTTTCTGTGCGGACGATAGTCACTTTTCCATTAGGTTGTGAAGTCCTATCCCTAACCCTCCAAAAACTACATCCATATTACTTTGCTAAAAAACACTGTAACCGATCGCCCTTGCAATATCATCCGTGTATCCGTGCTATCCGTGTCGTGCTGTTGTTCTATTTTCTCTCTTTTGCACGAAGGGCGATCGAACTTTGTTCAGCAAAGGCACTTAGCTGTTTCCTTCACCTCAATTTCATGATTGTTTTTTAAACATCCAATTCTTTTGGCAATGCTTTCAATAGATGTTAGCTGTTCATAACCCCGCAGCACGTAAAAGAAGTCTGGGTTCTAGCCTTTACCAATCATTCAAGGCTGCGATCGCAACTTCACTCTTAGTCTCAATTCAAATCATAAAAACATTATTGCCAAGAAAACCACTCTATGGTACACTAGAAGATTGTGAATATTAATCAAAAGTAAAGTAACAAGCCGGGAGAAATCAAAATGACACAGCAAACCCTGCACGGAACCAGCCGCAAAAGAAAAAGAACATCCGGTTTTCGCGCCAGAATGCGTACCGCAACCGGTCGATTGGTAATCAAAGCTCGCCGCAGCAAAGGTCGCCACCGCCTCGCAGTCTAGCACTGCATCAAGGTTGAGAGGCCTCCACGATCGCCCTACGCCATGTTGCCCGAGACAAACCGACTTAAGCACCGAAAAGACTTCAGCGCCGTCTACCGCAAGGGAATGCGCCGCAACTCGGCCCATTTCAGTTTAAGAGCTCTGCGTAAACCAAAAAGCGCCGAATTTGCGAAACCGACAGACGAAAAATCCTTGCAGCCCACCCGCACAGGCATTTCCATCAGCCTGAAAGTCAGCAAACGCGCTGTAGTCCGCAACCGGATTAAGCGTCAGATTCGGGCAGCTTTGCGACAGCTATTGCCCCGATTAAAATTCGGGTGGGATTTAGTAATTGTCGTGCGTCCGATCGCACAAGAGTGCAATTATGCAGAAATTCTGCAAGAATTAGAGCAGTTGTTGGTAGAAGCCGAGGTACTAGATGGGAATTCGAGAGGAAGTATATTATGAAGGCGGCCCCGCGCCGGGAGACTTGATCCTGAATTTACTCCTGGGGCTGACTGTGGTGGGAATCCCCCTAGCAGTAGGAGCAATTGTCCGGGCTCTGTGGCTGCGCTATCGGATCACGAGCCGCCGAGTGTCGGTAACTAGCGGTTGGATGGGGGGCGAACAGACAGACGTTATCTACTCAGATATAGTCAAAATCGTCACTGTACCTCGCGGTTTCGGGACTTACGGAGACATGGTGCTCACCATGAAAAATGGCAGCCGCTTGGAACTCAGAGCTATGCCGAAATTTCGAGCAATGTATGACTACATTAACGAAAAACTGCCCATAGCCGCTCAAAAAGCAAACGCGGCCAAAGCTAAATAACCGAAACGCTTCGCCCTCAAATCAGGGTAAAGTGAGTGCGAGTATTGGCAAACTCTTTACAACAAACCCGCAGACTGGGCGGTCGATCGACGGGCCATGTCCTAAGATAGAGACAAAACCCTAAAAATTGAGGCGGCTCGCCTTCAGCGGGTAAAAATAGTTCTCAACAGCAAACATAGAGCACCTAAATTAACTCAAAGCGAATGGATTTCGGTATCTCGTTTCTCTCCAACAACCTCATGCTCCCGATCCTAGATTTTTTCTACGGGATCGTGCCAAGCTACGGTTTAGCGATCGTAGCTCTGACGCTTGTGATTCGCTTTGCTCTTTATCCTCTAAACGCAGGCTCTCTTCGCAATATGCGGCGCATGAAAGTAGCGCAGCCATTGATGAAAGAGCGAGTAGATCAAATTCAAAAACTCTATAAAGACAATCCTGCAAAACAGCAGGAGGAAATGAGCAAGGTATACAAAGAATTTGGTAATCCTCTAGCAGGATGCTTCCCGTTGGTGCTGCAAATGCCAGTGCTGTTTGCACTGTTTGCAACGCTCCGGGGTTCACCGTTTTCTGACATAAATTACAGCGTCAACGTTCAAGTTTTGCCGAAAGAACAAATCGAAACTGTTCAACCGCAAGCTTTTGCTACACCGCCACAAAATATTTACGTCACAGGTACTTTTCATGCTCCTGTTGTGGGCGTAATTCCAGGCGGCGACAAACTCGCAGTCGGCGACACAACCAAGATTAATTTTCAAACCCCAGACGGCAAACGTCTCAAAGCCCTAGCGACAGAAAATAACAGCGAAATCGACTTTGAACCACACTGGAAAGTCATCAAAGGCGAACAACTGGTCAAGGTAGATGAACAGGGCAACATCACGGCATTAGCGCCCGGTGAAGCCACAGTTCAAGGCACAATCCCCGGATTGGCTAGTAACAAAGGATTCCTGTTTATTGAAGCTCTAGGCCGCGTTGGCGCGATCGACTCAGACGGTACAATCCACTGGGATATTTTGGTGATGATCCTGGGCTTCGGCATCAGTTTGTATATCAACCAAACTCTTTCGGGACAAGCACAAGGACCAAACGACAACCCCCAACAGGCTACAGTCAACAAACTGACGCCAGTCATATTTTCGGGGATGTTTTTGTTCTTCCCACTGCCTGCTGGCGTGTTGATGTATATGCTGATTGCTAACATCTTCCAGACTGTTCAGGCGTTTATTTTGTCGCGAGAACCGCTGCCGGAAAACCTGCAAAAAATAGTGGACGAAGCAGAGGCGAAAACCAAAAAAGACCAGGGATTAGATGCCATTCCCTTTGAGCCCAAGCGTGCCAAGAAAAAGGCTTGATTTTAACAACAATGAAAGACTCTCAAATGCAGCGCGGACAGCAATGGTTAGAAGAATTGCTACAACTGTCCGCAATTCCTTCAAAAGTGGTATGCGAACAACAAGAACATTGCTATTGGATGACAATAGATGAAAGCAATCTGACGCGAGAACAAGTTGCAATCTTAGTCGGGCCAAACGGTAATGTAATAGATGCCATTCAGTACCTATGCAACACGGTTCAGAATATAGGTCAGGAAGTAGAGGAGTCCATTCCTTATACAGTTGAACTAAATGGGTATCGCATCCGCCGCCAAGAGGAATTGCGATCGATGGCAGAGTACGCAGCAGATCAAGCGCGATCGACGGGAGTTGAAGTTGAAATAAAATCGCTGTCTTCGGCAGAACGCCGTCAAGTCCACAGCTTTTTGAGCGAATGTGAGGATATAGAAACTTACAGTCAAGGACAAGAACCCGATCGACGTTTGGTAGTGCGGCTGCGCGGACGCTAAAGAAGGAAGAAGGAAGAAGGAAGAAGTTAAAAATTAACTATTCCTTTTGACCTTTGAATTCAAGAAGTAGGAAGGCAAAAGATTATGGAGACAATTTATATCCCTCATCTCCTCACAAAAAGTGAGCGGAAAGAGGTCATTGATTTTGAAGAATTTATCCCCGATTTAGAAACTCTTACTCCGGTGCGAGGACGACTGCAAGTAACTCACCAAGGTAATTATCTTGAGGTGAAGGCGAAAGCAGAAACAATTGTTACTCTCACCTGCCACAGATGCTTGAAACAATACAATCACCGTTTGACACTCAACTCATCTGAACTAATCTGGCTCGAAGAAACAGCAAATCAAACAGATTCAAGTTCAGCAGAAATAGAAGTGGCTTTAGAAGATTTGGTGGAAAATTTGTCCCCAGGTGGCTATTTCTCTCCGGGCGATTGGGTGTACGAGCAAATGTGTTTGGAACTGCCGCACAAACAGATATGCGATACTGAATGTCCGGGAATTTCTTTAACTGATGATGCAAATACAGAAAGCTCAGAAACAGTCTCAGACAGTCGCTGGGCGTCTCTGGAAGCACTTAAACGGCAATTGCCTTAGTCAGTTGACTAATAACTAATGACTATTTTTAGCGACGAGTTTGAACTACTGCTGCGATCGCGCTACCCCCTAATTTACATTCCCACACGGGAGGAAGAGCGCGTAGAAGCGGCGATCGCCCAAAGTGCCAAAAAACAAGGTTCTCGCGCCGTCTACATCTGGGATTTTGTTGATGGCTACCAAGGCAATCCCAACGATGTCGGTTTTGGCAAGCGCAACCCGCTGCAAGCTTTGGAATTTCTAGAAAAATTGCCCGCCACCGCGCCGGCAATTTTTATTCTGCGCGACTTTCAGCGGTTTTTGGAAGATGTCTCTATTTCCCGCAAGCTGCGGAATTTGGCGAGACTACTCAAATCAGTGCCCAAAAATATTGTCATCGTATCTCCTCTAATTTCGATCCCGGAAGACCTCAGCGAAGTGATGACTGTTTTGGAGTTTCCCCTGCCTGCGGCGGGGGAAATCAAAATTGAGGTAGAAAGGCTATTAGGGGCTACCGGACAAGCCATTGAAGGGCGTTTGCTGGACGAAACAGTGCGCTCATGTCAAGGGCTGTCGCTCGAACGAATCCGCCGAGTTTTGGCCAAGGCGATCGCCACCAGAGGCGAACTCCATCCCGACGACGCGGAACTGATTTTAGAAGAAAAGCGCCAAACAATTCGCCAAACTCAAATTCTGGATTTTTACCCAGCCCGCGAAAATATATCCGATATCGGTGGTTTGGACAATCTCAAAGAATGGCTGCTGCGGCGCGGCGGTGCTTTTACCGAACGAGCCCGCCAATACGGTTTGCCGCATCCCAGAGGTTTGTTGTTAGTCGGGATTCAAGGAACCGGAAAATCCTTAACAGCAAAGGCGATCGCCCACCACTGGCATTTGCCTTTACTACGCTTGGATGTCGGGCGTTTGTTTGCCGGATTAGTAGGAGAATCGGAATCCCGCACCAGGCAAATGATTCAGCTAGCCGAAGCTTTGGCCCCCTGCGTGCTGTGGATTGACGAGATTGACAAAGCTTTTGCGGGATTAGACGGTAAAGGGGATTCCGGCACAACTAGCCGGGTGTTCGGGACATTTATTACTTGGTTAGCAGAAAAAACTTCGCCGGTGTTTGTGGTAGCAACAGCCAATAACATCCAGTCTTTGCCACCAGAAATGCTGAGAAAAGGCAGGTTTGACGAAATATTTTTTGTGGGTTTGCCCAGCCAGGAGGAACGGCGGGCGATTTTTGAGGTACATTTGTTGCGGTTGCGATCGCACAGCATCAAAAATTACGATTTAGAACGCTTGGCTTACGAAACTCCCGATTTTTCAGGGGCCGAAATCGAGCAAACTTTGATTGAAGCAATGCACATTGGGTTTAGCCAAAATCGAGACTTTACGACAGATGATATTTTAGAATCAGCTAGTCAGATGGTGCCCTTAGCCAGAACGGCTCAAGAACAAATCCAGTTTCTCCAAGATTGGGCCGCTGCTGGAAAAGCTCGCCTTGCTTCTCGATACGGCAGTCTGAGCCGCCGGATTCAAGGTTAAGCTTTTGAAGTCAACCGTCAACCTTCTATCCGTTACATCCGTTGCACAATCCGTTGCCGAACTTCCTTCATTTGCGGTTTTATGAACAGTGTATATAGCGTTTTCAAATTTTTAGTAGGTTTTCTGCTAGCGATCGTCCTGATGGCAGGTGCTAGCGTGGCTGCTGCACTTTACTTTGCCGCTAAGCTAACTACTTTGCCCGAAAAACCAGTTTTTTCCAACGACAAAACACCAGCTCAGGTTGCGGGCGCTGCGCCGAAGTCAACAGCCCAGGCTAGCCCTGTTTCTACATCTAGCGATGCCCCGTCTCCCAAACCGCTGGAACCGGGAGCTTACCGCGCGATGGTGACTCAGCCGATCGGCTTAATTCTCCGCGATACTGGTAGCCGAGACTCGAACCGTATTGGCGGTGTTGGTTACAAGGAAAGAGTCGTAGTTTTGGAAGAGTCGCCCGACAAAGAGTGGCAGCGAATTCGGATTGAGGATGACAATCGCGAAGGTTGGGTCAAAGGTGGCAATACTGAAAAAGTTGAGGACGAATAAAAATTAGACAAAAAATATACTCTTGTGATTGTGAGGGCAGCGAAGCAATCGCAGTGTGTGGATTCTTCACCAAGGTCGGGTTTTTTTCTGTCTTTTGCTTCAAATGGCAAGGTACATATTTTTTACAAAAAGTCAAGTTAAATTTATTTACGATATAGGGGATTGCTGTTTAAGGCGCACAGATTGTGGGTGCGATCGCCACTGCAAAATCCTGAATTTGACATAAAAGCCCATCAGACAAAAGGTTTCCAAAGCTAAAACTCAACAGAAAAACTCGAAAATACATAATCCCAACTTATGTTTTCAGGAGAGTATGTTAAGAAAATTAGCAAAATTTTAAGGTTAGTTGCAAAACCCAGGCGGTTGTAACCGCCACAGGGGCAAGAGTGGTAGCTTGGATTACAAGATGTAAGTTTTCAGCTTAACAGCTACCAACAATAAAAAATATGTACGACAAACGTCCCGATCGAGATTTGGCGACTGCTGCTGTTACTGCGGCTTTGGGAGCTGGGGTCGTTACCTCTTTTGCGGTGAGCAGAGGCCAAAACCCGCTAGTAGCCATCGCAATTACTATTTTTGCAGCGGGAGTAGCTGTAATTTGCGATCGGTTCGGTTTAATTTAAGCGATCGTCGATTTTTTAAAAGAAAGTCAACTTATCAGAAAATCCCCGCCCTATTTGCAATTAGCAAAAGTGGGGATTTTTAGTGGCTAGTTTTTTGGTTAATCAGCGGTACTTTCCCAGATGCACTCGCCACATGAAAAAGCCGCGTTTCTTAACAAAAAACCTGCGATTTCAGGCTCTTTACCCGACAACAAATTAAGGTGATGACAACCTGCGCCCAAGTCTTGTGGTAATTTCTGCTGCAGCCAGATAAAATATTAGCCAGCACTACCCCAGAACTTATTCTTTTTTGGCCTTAAAGGCTAAGACTATGCCTGCAAACTTTTTTGCTGAGTCTCGCGCCTCTAGAAGCAGCGATGCTATCTTAGTTGTTACCTGTAATTATTTTTGACGGTAAATTTTTTAGAAAAACGGGTGCTTCGCGCTTTCCAGGTAGAACTTAGCGTTGATAGAATCCAAGCCAAGCGTGCCAAAAATCATTTTTGGCAGTTTGCTCACACAACCCACCCACAATTTCACACTAAAAAATTATGGAATCTCTTGCTTACCTTGAACTTGCTCTTGTTTGCGAAGCACCCACAGAGTCGAAAATTTTTGATCAGCCCAAGTGGCAAAACCTATCGAGTCAGACTTACGTCCGTTTGTTGTCTCTGGCTTTGATGCTCTCGGTTTTGAGTGCAGCCGGTGCGGCTTTTGCTCAAATAGATCCGGGATATCCCAATGTGCGAGCGATTCAAGACAGGTTGCGGGAACTCGGTTATTTTCCCAGATCATCGACAGGTCAACTCGGCCCGGTAACAAAACAAGCGCTGACTAACTTTCAGCGAGACTATCAACTGTCGCTGACCGGTAGGCCCGATCGAGCTACTGTGATAGCACTCAACAGTTTTGCCGGGGATGACGATCGGCCTTTTAATACTATTTATACAAATTATCGGGAGCTGCGTTTTGGAGACGCGGGTGCAGGTGTTTCTGCTCTCCAACGCAGGTTGAAGCAGCTAGGCTACTTCAACGCGCATCCCACAGGGAGTTTTCGGGAAGTGACTCTTCATGCGGTGAGATACTTCCAGCGAATTAATAGACTGCGGGTGACTGGAGTTGCTGACAGGCAAACTTTAGCTTTGCTGTTTGGTTCCACCAGACCGATTCCCCCCGTTACGCTTCCAGAGAATATTTCGGGAAATGGCGGTTGCAAGGGGCTGCGGTTCGGAGACAGAGGAGCGACGGTAGACTTGATCCAGCGACAATTAAAAGCTTTGGGCTATTTTGAAGGTGGCGTTGACGGTAAGTTTCGGGAACGCACTCTCTACGCTGTGACTCGTTTTCAGCAAGATTACAATCTGGTTTCTGACGGCTGCGCTGACACTGCTACTTTGACTGCTATCGATTCCCAGATGAGGCAAGCTGAAATTACCTCATGGACTGAGGAAGATGACCAACAGAGTAATGCCGGAGATTTTCTGGAGTTGGGCGACAGAGGCCGAGAAGTAGAATTTGTGCAGCGGCGGCTGCAAGAATTGGGTTATTACAGGAGCCAGATTCACGGTTGGTTTGATCGACCAACTCAAGCAGCTTTGATCCGCTTTCAGAGAGATAGCGGGATGTTCGGGACTGGAAGAGTCGATCGCAGCACTCGATCGGCTTTGCGGCAAGGCAACAGGCAGGCCGCAGCGCCTGTGCCGCAAATTGCCGCTGGTTTGCGACGGGGCGATACTGGGCCTGCTGTCCGACAACTTCAGTCTTCCCTCAGAAGTCTGGGCAAAAACCCCGGCCCGGTGAACGGAGTATTTGGAGGCGAAACCGAGTTTGCGGTGCTGTCGTTTCAGCAGGAACGCAATTTGTCACCGGCGACGGGTATTGCCACTCCGGCGACTTTGGCTGCGCTCCAAAACGGATTAGCTGGCCGGGTAGCTGTTCGTGCTGTTCCAATTAGCAGCAGTTTCAACTCTCGATCAAGCATTCAGCAATTACAAAGGCGGCTGCAAGACCTCGGCTTTTACACAGGCTCGATCAGCGGAGTTTTTGATACCCCGACGAGAGACGCCCTCGATCGAGCTCAGCGCAGTTACGGGGTCAGCAGCGACGATTTGTTGAGCCAAACTTTTTAGCCCCAAGCTTGTGGACGCTACATCAAAGAAATCGGGTTTCTGCTTTCCGACTCATTCCTGAAATGATGTATTTTTCTTAAGAAACCCGGTTTCCGCGTAACAGTGATCGCACTTGGGCTACCGATTATTGTTAAAACTTGTAACAAGTCGTACTTGAAATGCGAAAATAGTGTAATGTCACTCGATTGAATCCGGGGCGCTGTTGCCGTTCTGGGCGATCGACCTCGGACAAGACCAATTGCTGGAAACCAAAGACGGCCATCCCATCCGCAAAGCTTCGTGGCAAACCGTATGAATGGTTAGCTGGCAGTCTAGCAGGTGCAACCCAGACTTTTCAGCTTGCTTCATACCAATTTTCAGAATCGAGTCGTTGTTAAATTCGATCGTTCTGTTGCACTGAACGCAGACTAGGTGGTGGTGGTGATGCGGGTAAGGCTGGTTTATTTCATAGTGTTTGTGACCTTCTGCTAGTTCGAGTTCGCGGAGGAGGCTCATCCTTGCCATTAACTTTAAAGTTCGGTAAATGGTGGACAAGCTAATGTTTTCTCCGCGATTTTTTAACAAAGTGTACAAATCCTCCGCACTCAGGTGATTGCCTTTGGGGAGGTTCTGAAACACGTGCAAGATGGTTTCCCGTTGGGGAGTCATCCGCCAGCCTTTGTCATTGAGTTCGGATTTGAATGAGGACGCGGTATAAAGTGCCATAGTGACCCTCTCAAGAAAGTCTGCCTATTGACAATAATACACAACGATCGAGATATTTTGCAAATATCGCAGCTTATTGAAAAAAGATTGAGGAAAAAATTTGGTTTTTGATATTTTTTGACTTTTAACAAACTTTATGACTGAAAGCATCCAGGATACAAGCCCCCGGATTCATCCGTCCATAAATAAAAAACCTGTATCGGATGAAACTTCCCCCCCGAATTTATGGGTGGGGTCAAGGCTTCAATTCTAAAATCTAAAATCTAAAATCTAAAATCTAAAATCGATTGACTTGCTGCAGAGGACAGAGAAGTTGTTTAGAAGTAAATATCGTTACTTCTGCCGAATGCCTCATGCCTTCTGCACAAGTGCCCAATGCCTTGCTCCCTGATTAATCGCGCTGACTGACCGGCCAAATTTAAGTCAGAGACTCCAGATAGTCGCGGACGCGGTTGCGACGCTTAGGTTGGCGGAGTTTTTGCAAAGCTTTGGCTTCAATTTGACGGACGCGCTCGCGGGACAAGTCGAGGGCGCGACCGATTTCTGCCAGCGAATAGGGGTGTCCGTCACCCAAACCAAAGCGCATCAGAATTACATCTCGCTCGCGGCTGGTCAAATCTGCCAGCAGTTGCTGCAAGTCGCGGTGCAAAGCTTCTCGCATCAGCATTTCTTCTGGGGAGATGCTGTCGGTTTCGAGCAAGTCGCCCAACTCTGTATCTTTTTCGTTGCCCACTTTGGTTTCCAAAGAAACAGAACGGGGGACTCGCAGCAAAACTTCTCGGACTTGGGGCGCTGTCATGTCCAACTCGACCGCGATGTCTTCTATCGTAGCTGTCCGACCTTTTTCTTGAGAAATTTTGCGCTGGGCTTTTTTGATTTTGTTAAGTTTTTCGGTGATGTGGACGGGGAGGCGAATGGTGCGGCTTTGAGTGGCGATAGCCCGCGTAATTCCCTGCCGAATCCACCAGTAGGCATAGGTGCTAAACCGATACCCCCGCGTCGGGTCAAACTTTTCTACAGCTCGCTCCAGTCCGAGAGTACCTTCTTGTATTAAGTCGAGCAATTCTAAACCGCGATTTTGATATTTTTTCGCCACCGAAACCACCAGGCGCAGGTTCGCCTTAATCATGTGGTCTTTCGCTTCGATGCCTTCAGCTTGAATTCTTTCGATCGTCTCGACCGTCATCTCGGCTAACTCGGCCCACTGGCGCTTGCCTTCAGACATAATTCGCTTGAGTTCTGGCACGTCACTGACACCGGCGGTTAATGCCCAGCGTTCCAGGGAAGGTTTATGTCCCAACTGTGCTGCTAACCGATCGCGCACCTCAATTAAATGCACGAAGCGCCCAATTAGCCCTTCTTCCTGGGAGGCGACGGTGTTGCGTAATTCCAGCAATTTGATATAGCGCTGAACTTTTTGAGCTTCCGAGACTTCTTCGTCTCTACCCAAGAGACGAACCCGACCTATTTCTTGGAGGTACAGGCGCACTAAATCTGTAGTGCGACGGCTGGCATTTTTTTGCAATTTGGCTGCTGGGTCTGCATCTTCGGTCTCTGCTGGGTCTTGGTCGAGCAGTTCGTCTCCAGCTTCTTCAGCATCTTCATCCAACACATCACCTTGCAAGGGATTGACTCGCAGTTGTTCGTCGAATTCAGCTTCAGCGTAAAAAGAGGTGGCTGGCATAGTGATTTTCTCAGTGGCTCCGGGTGAAAAGATGCTACGCTTAGCGGTTATTTATAATTAAGATGCCCATTTGGTTAAGACGAAGCATCACCGCTTTGTGTTTCTTTAGTAACTTTTCTGACTTTTCTGCTGTTGTTCGATCGAACTTTTGCTGCCCCACTTGTTTTACCAAGATTCTGGAAAACGCTAAGAACTTTCTGATGTAACAGGTTGAAGGCCCGAAAAGTGTGTTGTACTTCTTTGTTTATGTAGCTAGTATAGATAGTGACTGGCTAGAAACAAGTGACGTTAGTCAGAAGTTAAGTTAATCTTCATCACCGATAACCTGGTTCCCGATCACTTCGGAAAATTAGCCATTTTTTTAATAAAACTTTATATAACTCGGCGCTGTTGATTAAATTCGCGACAGTGAGCGCAGAAGTTTAATCCATTATAGAATATGGGTTTCAGAGTTGCTAGAGGCTGCTGTACTGAGTTATTGGCTGACGCAAAAACCGGGTTTCTTCCTCAAATTTCTTGATTAAAACCTAGAAGTTTGATGGAGAAACCCGGTTTCTGGATCTCTTTTGCGTAAGTCGCGACTTGGAGACGACGATCAACCGATAATTGTTTTGGTGTTGGCTGCTGCTTCCCGCTTAACATCACGCCCACAACACCAGCATCTAAAACCGGGTTTTTTGCTGTAGGCCTACATATCAAGCGCAAGTTTTTCCTGGCTGTTACCCGGTTGATCTGGTTTTAGTGAGAATGGTGCGATCGGGCGCGAGTCAACTCCAATTAAAATTGCTAGCGTGGGTAAAGTTTCATCAGTTCCCTCACCTGTTCGGCGTGATAGGAACTGCGAGTTAAGGGAGAAGCGACAACTTGCAAGAATCCCAAAGATTCGCCGAACTTTCTCCAAGCATCAAACTGTTCTGGAGGCACAAAGTTTTCGACGTTCAAGTGCTTTTGAGTCGGTTGCAGGTACTGTCCAACTGTTAAAATATCGCAGCCGACAGCCCGTAAGTCCTGCATCGCCTCCCGAATTTCGGCGTCTGTTTCTCCGAGTCCCACCATGATGCCGGATTTGGTGTAAACTCCAGGTGCGAGTTCGCGGCTTCGCTGCAATAGTTCCAAGGTGCGATCGTATTTTCCTTGCGGTCGCACCTTCCGGTAAAGTCGCTTTACGGTTTCGGTATTGTGGTTGAGTACCTCTGGCCGGGCTGTGAGAATGATTGCTAAAGCCTGCCAGTTGCCGCACAAGTCGGGAATCAAAACTTCTATAGTTGTATCGGGCATCTCCGATCGCACTGCTTGAATACACTCGACAAATTGAGACGCCCCCCCATCCGGCAAATCGTCCCGGTTGACAGAGGTAATCACGACGTGGTTGAGTTTGAGCCGCTGCACCGCTTGCGCCAATCTTTGGGGTTCTGTGGGATCTAAAGGTTGGGGCTTTTTCTCAAAATCGATGTCGCAGTAAGGACAGGCGCGGGTACAAGCCGGGCCCATAATCAAAAATGTCGCAGTACCTGCGTTGAAGCATTCGCCGATGTTCGGACACGACGCCTCCTCGCAAACCGTATTCAGGGATAAATCCCGCAAAATTTCTTTGACGTTGCCGACGCGCTCCCACTGAGGGGCTTTAACTCGCAACCACTGGGGCTTAACTGTCACGTCTGTCTCCGCCTGAGTAGTGTTTTACAAATAATTATATACGAGGTTGCTAAATTTTTACTTGAATGTGATAAGCTTAAAACCTAGTGACTAATTTCGGGATGTAGCGCAGCTTGGTAGCGCACCTCGTTCGGGACGAGGGGGTCGCAGGTTCAAATCCTGTCATCCCGATTATAAAATTAAAGTGGATATGCCCCAGCAAGTGAGTTTGTTTTGGGCGATCGTCCGGGTGTGTAGATTTCTGGTACGCATAAATTAGTCGATCGGGCGATTCTCTACGGGATAGCTGCGCTTCACGGGCGTTTGAATTCCCCTTTGCTAAACAATTAGCTGTAGCGACTGTTTTGGCACAGCGAACTATAGAATAAAACGTAAACAATCAGATCGGCAGTAGAGAGTAGAGAACAAGTCTTCGCCTTCTCAGTCTGTGATGATTGGGGACTGTGTTTAATCACACCTACTTGCTCGATGCTGAGAACTTTGACCAAGGTTTGAAACCGGAGACAAGTATAAATACTGCAATAATTCTTAAATACAAGTTCATTAAGATTTACATCTTGAGATAGATGAATTAATAGCTGAATGAGCTTATAATATAACAGAGTAGTTAGCCTGTCTAAAATTAACCTAAAAACCGGAGGATATTCCAATGCAAATAAGTGGCAAAGCCTTCGGCTCCTGCTCTAGCTGCGAAACAATACCCGCAAAAATAGAGGGCAGTGGAGGTCTATACCTGTGGTTTCCAGTATCGCACACGCTCAAAAAGGTTATTTCTGCATTAACCAAGGCTGAACTTGAATTCCGGCTGTTAGAAGAAAGCAAGTGTTTGTACGTTATGCTTGAGGGAATTGCCAAAGAAAAGTTTAGCGCCCTCGCATCATCTGTGCTGACAACTCAAGAGTTGAAAGAAACAAAAGTTTTGTGGATGCGCGAAGTTCAAAAGCCACAACTTAGCGATTTTTATCGCAGCACTTCCTTATGCTCTTTTATTAACTTCAGCCAGTCGGACTGGCTGTTAGATTTGTTGTGGGAAGAACGCATTACTACACATTTTCAGCCCATTGTTTATACCTCAGATACTTCTAAAATTTTTGCCCATGAAGCCCTACTCCGAGGAATTGACGAGCAAGGAAACTTAATTTATCCGGGTCGGATTTTTGCCCAAGCAGAATCAGCAGGTCTGATTTTTCAACTAGATGTTTTAGCTCGGACTCGCGCTATCCGCGAAGCCCATGTTTACGATATCAAAGAACTACTTTTTATTAATTTTTCTCCGACTTCAGTTTACGATCCCGCTACGTGCCTGCGAAGAACTGTACAGGCTATTGATGAAGCGGGAATTCCTCACAGCAATATTGTTTTTGAAGTAGCGGAATCTCAGCACCCTCCTGATATCGATCACTTGATTAATATTCTGAGGTTTTACCGAGAGGCAGGATTTTTAATTGCCCTGGACGATTTTGGCAGCGGTTCTTCTAATTTAAATTTGATGCACCAACTGCGTCCAGATTTTATTAAGTTGGATATGCAATTGATTCGCAACGTCCATCAGGATTATTATAAGGCACTCATTACCGAAAAGATGTTAGAAATTGCCGCTCAATTAGAAATTAAAACTGTTGCTGAAGGTGTGGAAACTTTGGAGGAGTTTGAGTGGGTGCGAGAACGGGGAGCAACTTTGGTTCAAGGTTATTTGATTGCTAAGCCGACTTCTCCCCCGATCGCAGTTACGAGCTATATTGGTGCTGAACCAGTACCTATTTCTGCTTAAATGGTTTCCAGTTGAGATTGGGCGCTACATTTTGCTCGTAGCCCGGCAGAGCCTGGGGACAGATATCGGGAGGCTTTGCCTCCATTAAAATGAGACAAGAGTTTAGAGGCAGAGCCTCCGGGTTTTCATTACCAGGCAAAGCCTGCCAACGAAAATAACTAGCATTTTAAACGCTCAAATTGCGTCGCAGAAAGTTTTCTAAGGATTCCATTCTGATGCCGTAGATTGATTCCAAGTTTTGCACTTCTTCGGGAGTGCAAAAATACTCGTTACCCAGCAATACCCGCAAAGTTCCTAAGTCTTTTTGAGCTTGAGGATTCAATAAACCCAAGGCATTTCTCAAACCGTCAAATACAACCAGCGGCGGGTTGATCACCATAGGTTCGCGCTTGAATAAGCGGCCAAAAATGCGGGGAATGTCGTCTCTTGTCAGCACATCCGGGCCACCGACTCGCAGAATTTGGTTGCGGGCGCCTTCGACTGTTGGCGAGTCTGCGGCCATCTTTGCTAAGTCGTCGGTACTGACAACAGATGTGCGGTTTTTGCCGTCGCCAATTAGCAGGTAAAGTCCGGTTTCTCGAAATCTTTCTGCTAGGGATAACAAGCTGGAAGCAAAACCGGCAGGCCGCAAGATTGTATAATTCAAGCCGCTGTTTTGCAGGTATTTTTCAACTTCTCGCTTGGCTTTGAATACTGCGGAATCTTCGTATCCTCGATCGACTCCCAGTACCGAAATAAAGACAAAGTGCTGCACTCCGGCTTCCTTGGCGCAGTCGATTAATTCTATGTTAGCGCGGTAGTGTACTGCTTGAACGTCCCCGCCGGTGCCGTGACTGCTGATGATGTACTGCACGCCTTGGCAGGCTTTTTTAATATCTTTGTCTTGTTTCAAGTCGCCGATAAAAATCTCGGCGCCTCGGTTTTCTAGTTCAGAGTAGCGAGATGCGAGGCGAACGAATGCGCGGACAGGCTTTTCTTGCTGTCTGATTTCTCGTACAATTCGGCGGCCTAGTGCGCCTGTTGCTCCGGTTACTAAGAACATGATTTTTAGTTGTTGATTGTTACTTACATATTGTACTTTTCTCAATAGTGGGCAAGATGCCTGTTCCACAAAGATTGAATTTTCTTGTGGGGTGGGCATCCTGCCCGCCCATCCAAGGCTTATTGAGAATGGTGCAATATCTCAGTTTCTCTTAACCTTATAACTTATAAATCAAATTTCGACAATTACGGGGGCGTGGTCGCTGGGTTTGATTAATTTTCTAGGAGCAATATCTATTATACAGTTTTTTGCTTGTTCGTAGAGGGGAGGGCTGAGATAATGGTGGTCGATTCTCCAGCCGTTGTTGCGTGGAAATGCGGCGGCGCGGTAGTCCCACCAACTATAATGACCGCCTTCTGTGGTGAATTTCCGAAAGGGGTCGTTTAATCCTAATTCTATGATTTCTGTTAGCGCGAGGCGCTCGGCGACAGACAAGCCGACGGAGTTAGCATTGGCTTTGGGATTGTGGATATCTCGATCGTCCGGGACGATGTTAAAGTCGCCACAAATGCACAAGTTGGGGGATGTATCTAGTGCTATTTTGAGGTATTCTTGCAGCAGTTTGAGCCACTTTAGCTTGTAGTCATATTTCTCGCTACCAACTTCGGAACCGTTGGGAACGTATACGCAAATAATGCCAATATCGTCTATAACCCCGGCTATTAGGCGTTTTTGTTCGTCAAAAATACCTGTGGTTTCGTCGCCGAGAAGGGGGGCAAATCCGCTGCTGATTTGCGTTAGGGGCGATAGGCTAAAAATGGCGACACCGTTGTAGGATTTTTGACCGGAAATGTAGCAGTTGTAGCCGAGGTTGGTGAAGGGTTCTAGGGGGAAGTCTTTGTCTGTAACTTTGGTTTCTTGGAGGCAGAGAACGTCTGGGGAGTTTGTGTGCAACCAGCTAGTAACGTGTTCTAGGCGGGTGCGGATTGAGTTGACGTTCCAGGTGGCGATTTTCATTAATACAGTAATCCTAACGGTGATGTGGGGGAACCCAAATTCGGATGACTCGGCGGTTGAAAGAGACTGTTGGCGAATCTCTGAGGGGTTTCACCCCTCAGAGATTCGCCATCCTGAATAAGCAGAATGATGGTGTAATCACGCAGCATATTAAATAATTTATTATGACTCTTCACCCCCGCCACTGCTCGTCAATTCCAGAGATGACAGCAACTGTTGCACGAACATCCTTTCCTAAGGGAAATCCATATATAGCAATTCTAAGTAATTTTCTAGATCCGTAAAGTCTGAAAGTCTTGCTATACAACAAGTATAGGAAGACTATAGGGCATTGTGTTGTGAGACTCAGATCGGATTGCTATATCCCTCTTTTATCACTTTCGGAAAAAAATAATCAGGAACACTTAGAGCATAAGACTTTTACCAAAAATCCTGATTTCAGCTATTCTGTTAGAAAATAAACGCTCAAATGCTCGCTATAAGCTGTCGAGGATTTAAATTACATATTGTCTGTTCCCTGTTTCCCGTTTCCTGTTCCCTTTCACCAAATCCTCACACCCTATTTAAATGCACAACAGCTTATCTACAGTTAAAAATTTGGCTCTTATTTTTATTCTCCCAGGGTGACAAAAGAGGGTTATATCTCGCTTGAGTAGCAATTAGGACACTTCATCGGGATTAACCTCCGTCCACTCTACTTATTCCTCTTTTACCATGATAACCATTAGTTTTTCAGCAACGCCGGAGTATCCGGTCAATACCGCTTCTTTTGAACCCATTTGAGATATTTATGACGCTCGACAGACAACGGGTTCTCGACTCGCAGCCTCAAAGATGTCAAATGGGTTCTCTAGTCCCAGTAAGCGCCATCATCATAAAAGCCGTATTTTAACCCAAAAAAAGACCCCATAGTTAAAAGAGGAGTCAGCCAGGGATACCGGAGTAGGCCGTAAATGCCGAAACCTTTACTGTGTATAGGTTCAAAAAAACCTCAAAAATATTTTCACAAAACGCTTGACAACACCTTGCGGAATAAGTATATTAATAAAGCGCCAGAAGGGAAGCGGTTCACTGAACCACGAACTAAAGGCAAGAAACTGAACCTAGAAAAAAGAATAGTTTGAAAGCTTAAAGCACTATTAACCTCGTCAAAAAAATCAAGATAGAGAGTAAA